>DOWG01000002.1:2082-7251 GCA_003519685.1 Lachnospiraceae bacterium | reverse complement strand
CTTCCATTAAAAAGATATCACCGGGAAAGCCGGTGATATCTCTATTGTTTTATTACTTTCTATTACTGTTGGCCGGATTGTCCAGACATCTGCTCTTCCTGTCTTCTGATCATACGTTTAACCATTTCCCCGCCCACTGATCCGTTCTGTTTACTTGTAAGGTCACCATTGTAGCCTTGTTTTAACGGAACACCAATTTCATTAGCTATTTCCATTTTAAAACGGTTAAGAGCTTCTCTAGCTTGAGGAACCTCTGATCTGTTGGATCCACTATTATTGTTACTTGCCATTATCATTTCACCTCCGTCTTTGTTAATATCAAAGCAACCAAGATACAAAATCAACTTATTGTAGGTTCAGCGGTTCTAATAAGTAGGTATTATCCCCGCGCGTGATTTTTGTTTCTGTATTGCCTGTAATCATATTGTTTACAGCTCCTGAAATTTTATGATGGTAATTACTGTTTGCTCATCCACGGATTAGACAAAACGACAGATAATAGCAAAAAATGAATTTAATTTACTTTAAAAACAAGAATTTTTGGATATCCAATCACAATATCGACTCCTTTTCCAGCTCCGGCTGCTTTCACTAAGCATTCCGCCAATTCGCTTCCATAATAGCCGATTACCTCCCGACCGATAAAATGAAAGGCCGGAATAGCCTGTTCCATAGCCTCTCCTAAATGATTTATGTTCCGCCGCACTTTCCTGATCGCTTTGGGTGTGTATACTCCGCTCACCCCAGCCTTAATAATAATATCTTTGCATACTTCCGGGGTTAGATAATAATAGCCGCTGTCCTTAACGCATTCCATATAGGAATGAAAAGGGCATATTACATCCGGTCCCCCCATACTGGAATCACTTTCATCTGTAACCATAATAATCACTCCCTTTACATTTAATGTAAGTATATTACATTTTAATACATTTGTCAACATCATAAAGCAAAAATAATACTAAAATGTACTATAATTTATCAAAAAACGTTTCAAAAGGAGAATTTTTTCTGATATGAGTGTCATAAATCATATAAAAACCATGAACATGAATATATATAAGGTCCTATTCATACCAAAATCTTAAAATGACTTATAACACTCATATCAAACTCTTTGTTCAAAAAATACAGGATGGTTGTTTTTATTATTGTACCATAAATAGGCGGTGGAATGCATCCTTTGTTCGAGAATAATTTGACTACTTCTTCCCTATTTCACATATACATGTAAAAAGCATTATGGGGAAAGAGTGCGCAAAAGGCAGCGCAGAAATGAGGGAAGTTATGTCATGTTAGAATTCATTAAAACGCTTAATAATTTTCTATGGGGAATTCCGATGCCGGCTCTGCTATTTGGTGTTCATATCTATTATACGGTACATCTAAAAGGGATACAAAAACATATCTTTAAAGCGGTTCGATTGTCCGTGACACCGGAGAAGGATTCGGAAGGAAATGTCAGTGGATTTGCCGCCCTTTCCCATACACTTGCAGCAACGATTGGTACCGGTAATATTGTCGGTGTATCCACCGCAGTAGCTCTCGGAGGGCCGGGTGCGATCTTTTGGTGTTGGTTAACCGGCGTGCTTGGTATGGCAACTTCCTATGCAGAGTGTTTTCTAGGTATCTTATACCGCAGAAAAACAGAGGACGGAAGATTCCTTGGCGGTCCGATGTATGTATTGGAGTATGGATTACATAAAAAATGGCTGGCCGTTATCTTTAGCTTCTGCACGCTGATTGCGTCCTACGGGGTGGGATGCTCTACCCAGGCAAGGGCGGTATCAGAAACTGCCCATACCCTTTGGGGGGTTCCGGAATACCTCGCAGGAATGGTTATCGCTCTACTTGTCGGACTGGTCATTGTTGGCGGAATAAAATCCATCGGCAATATATGCAGTAAGCTTGTTCCTGCAATGGGTCTGTTTTATATGGCAGCCTGTCTTATCATACTCGTACTAAATTTACCTTATATCCTGCCCTCCATCGGTCTTATCCTTCGCTCGGCCTTCCTGCCCGAGAAATTACCGGCCACGGTAGCAGGAGGTTTCATCGGAAGTACCTTACGCTCTGCTGCCAGATACGGAATCGCAAGGGGACTCTTCACAAACGAGGCCGGACTTGGTTCTGCTGCAATTGCGGCCGCCGGAGCAAAGACCTCTCACCCTTCCAGACAGGCTTTAATCTCCATGAGTGCTACCTTTTGGGATACTGTGGTTATGTGTGCCATCACCGGATTAGTTATTGTCTCCAATCTGTTAAAGCATCCGGCGTCTGTCGAAGGCTATTCCTTTGCAGAGCTTACGACTGCTGCCTTTCACGCAATTCCCTATGGAGAACAGCTGCTAGGCATCTCTTTAATCGCATTTGCTGTTGCCACCTTAATCGGATGGTCTTATTTCGGAGAAAAAGCGGTAGAATACTTATTCGGAAAATCCGCTATAAATACCTACCGCATATGCTATATTGTTATGATTTTTATAGGCTCCATCATGTCTCTTAAGCTCGTATGGGAAATGACGGATCTGTTTAATGCATGCATGGCTTTACCGAATCTGGTATGCCTGTTACTATTGCGTAACCAGGTAACACCGTATCCTGCAAAGAAAAATCACTAATTTGATTTGTATAGTATCTGAGCCGCTAATGTTTCCGCCGCAGCCTCTCCTTTTAAGTACTTTACAATAGCAAGGGAAAAGTCAATCGCAGTACCTAATCCTTTCGAGGTGATAATCGTCTGGTCCATAACTACCGGCGCGTCAACGACTTTAGCACCAAGCAGCTTCTCTTCCATGCCGGTAAAGCAGGTGGCATTTCTGCCCTTTAGCAGCCCCTTCTGTCCCAGAACCGTTGGCGCTGCACAGATGGCTGCTATCGGTTTTTTCTTAGCATCAAAATCCCTTAATAATCTATCCAGGCCGTCATGCTTCATTAGATGCATTGTTCCCGGCATCCCTCCCGGCAGTACAAGCAGATCCGCATCCTTATAATCCGAATTTTCAAACTGATGATCCGCTTCCACACTAATCCTGTGAGATCCGGTTACTTTTTTGCTCCCGCTAATGGAAACCATGGAAATCTCTATCCCGGCTCTTCTCAATAAATCGACTACGGTTAATCCTTCCACCTCTTCAAAACCATCTGCAAGAAAAATATAAACTTTCGCCATTGTATCTTCTCCCTTCTGTATACTACTTACTCTATCCCTATCATATCTCAATCAATTATTAAATTCAATACTCCTACGTTCTTTAATGTTAACATCGGCCTGCATGGTTTGCTCCGTCTCATTGCACCTACCGGGCAGATTTCCAGCGCATAGCAGTCTTCACATGGTACTTCAAAGCGGAAGCATCCGCAGGAACATATATTTTCACAATAAAGAAGTATCCTCTCATCTCCACATATTTCATACAATCTTACTTCCCAGTCATGGTTGCCGCCGCAGCTGCATCCCCAGATACATCCGAAGATAACGCCGGGTTCAATCATACATTCCGGATATGGTTTCTGTATTTCTATCGGAACAGGAACCGGATAGGGCCGGTATTCAACCCGTGGAATTGCTTCCGGGCACTCCGGACATGGCGGACATTGCGGGCACGGTGGGCATGGCGGGCATTGGGTCGGAACGGGTACCGGTACCGGGGCTGGCCTTGGCACCGGAAGCGGTACAGGTATCGGTCTTGGGGCCGGAGCCGGTGCGGGTACTGGAGCAGGGGCAGGGGCCGGAATCGGTCTTGGAGCCGGGGCGGGTGCTGGAGCAGGGGCAGGCGCCGGGATTGGTCTCGGAGCTGGGGCTGGGGCGGGCGCCGGCACCGGGACCGGAGCGGGTGCCGGAGTTGGAGCTGGAGCGGGCGCCGGTGCAGGGGTTGGGGCCGGTATCGGAGTTGGGGTCGGCCTTGGAGCCGGAACAGGGACGGGCACTGGAGCAGGGGCTGGGGCCGGAGCCATTCCCTGACATACTACGCCACCTGCAAATGGATACCAATGGAATTCAAAACCGCTTCTTGCATTTACTGTAAAAGATCGGAATGCAGCATTTCCGTTGATATCTCCACCGGTCTGATGTGCATGGAATATAGCCTGCGGAGCCAAAACACTACCCCAGATAGCTGCAGGTACTTCCATGAAAATATTCGTGGCATCTTCAAATACATATAATGTATTGTTTGCATGGCCTGCATCACCCCAAAGTCCATATTGAATGTGTGCATTATCTCCGGTTCTTATTTTAACAATAGCCAGACTTCCGGCAGGTATCTCCAGTTTAATTTCTTTGTTAAGTGCTCCATTTGGTCGTGCATCAATAAGAAATACGTTTTGAACCGGATCGTTACCACGAAGAATTAACTGGTGATACCGTTCGGTTACGGTCCCGTTTTCCGGAAGATTCCGAATACACTGATGGAAGTTGTTGATACTTTCCCTAGAATCCCGGAAAAACTGTGCCAAATTAGCGTTAATCCTGCTTGCAGG
The DNA here is from genome assembly GCA_003519685.1 of Lachnospiraceae bacterium. Classification (GTDB taxonomy): domain Bacteria; phylum Bacillota; class Clostridia; order Lachnospirales; family Lachnospiraceae; genus Mobilitalea. The sequence goes on along the minus strand of DOWG01000002.1, from coordinate 2,769 downwards.
GATGTATCGGTCCACATCGTAACTGGATATCGCATAGTGATTTCCACGATCACTCGGTCTCCAATATTGACTTCCTCCTCTTGCCTGGTAAAGATTACTTAGCTGCTGCGCCTGCGTGGGATCCCCGCTCTTACCAATCATATAGGTACTTCCGCTTGCCGCGTTAAAATTGCCCCCGACAACTACATGACCGGAAACAACCAGCGGTCCTTGCATCGCTACATCTCCGCCAACTAAGAATCTTGTCAGATCCGGACTATATCCGATTCCTCTTTGGGTACTAGCATTCCCATAAGCCACATTAAGGCCACGGGGACTCGTAAAATTTCTTCCTACTGCCATTGCTCCTTGGATGTCAACAATATTATTTGCATCTTCAAATACGATTGCATTGAAGCTTGAAGCTGTTCCAAAAGGCTGGCCTTCTACATCATACCAATGAATATCATTATATGGTATGCCAGCATAGGTAGCAGCTCCCCTGTTACTGTTAAACATAAAAGCCTCCTTAAAAACACAACGGAATCTGTGCATTCTATATTCTCAATTCAGTTTATTCAATCAAAAAATAATCGTGCAGGTTTTGTGCTTTCTTTCCTAACAATTACGATATAATTCAAACGTAATGAGGAAATGCAAGTTTACTTGCAATGTTACCATTCACACCCGACATGTATACCATGTTAT
>DOWG01000002.1:0-2018 GCA_003519685.1 Lachnospiraceae bacterium | reverse complement strand
ATTTCCGAGTGGAGTGCCAAGATCATGGACATGTTTTGTTCATGATATAATTAGGAAGAACTTCCCATATCTTGAATAAGGGTTTACAGCAAATTCGGAATAATGTTAAAATAGGGTTTGATAATTATATCATCTTCACTCCGTAAAATATCGCTGTCAGACAAATTGACCATAAGAAATCTATAAAATGACATAGTTCATCGAAGCAGGAGGTGTAAGAATTGAGAGAATTTGATGCCCTGGCCATGCAAGCCAAATCGGATCAGAAGCTTTTAGAAGATTTTATCAAGCAGAATGAATACTATATATTAAAATGTGCCTCAAAGACATCCCATCGCTATATCTCAAAAAGTGATGACGAATGGTCCATTGCATTGCATGCATTTCATCAGGCGGTCGAAGACTATTCTGCAGACAAAGGCAGTTTTTACAGTTTTGCTGAATTAGTGATTCGCAGAAGACTGATTGATTATGGAAAAGGTCAGGGAAAATATGCATTCGAAGTCTCTGTTGACCCGGTCATCTTTGACACGGATTCGGAAGAAACAACAGAAAATCTTGCATTACGTCTGGCGGTTGCAGAACAGGTAGCAAAGGAAAACAAAAATGACATTCGACTTGAAATCGAAGATATCACGCAACATTTTAGCCAATATGGCTTTTCTTTTTTTGATTTAACGAAATGCTCCCCAAAGGCCGCAAAAACGAAAACTGCTTGCGCAAAAGCAGTTAATTATATATTAAAAAATCCCATCTTAATTACAGAAATAAAAAGCACAAAGTTACTCCCTATAAAAATTATTGAAAAAAATGTACAGGTACCCCGAAAAATTCTGGAGCGTCATCGAAAGTATATAATAGCAGCGATAGAAATACTTTCCGGAGAGTATCCGAAACTTGCGGAGTACTTGCGATACATTAGAGAGGAGAGCAAGTAATGAAAGCCGTTGTTGTAGAAATAGAAAATCGTTATGCTGCAGTCCTGTCGGATGATGGTTGTATAGAAAAAGTCAAAAACAATAACTATACCCCTGGACAGGTAATTCAAATAAATGATGATAAGATACATAGGAGTAAGAAATTCATTGCTTTCGCCGCTTCTGCTGCCGCATTGGCAGTATTGGGAACCGGAACATGGGCATATGCAAGTCCATATTCCTATGTCAGCCTGGATGTTAATCCATCCATTGAGTTCATCGTTAACCGTTTTGACCGTGTACTCGAGGCAACAGCAATGAATGAGGATGGCGATGAGATACTAAAAGAAGTTTATCTAAGTGATTTAAAAAACAAAACAATTCATAGCGCATTGACTGCTGCTGTTGAGCAAATTTCTCAGGCAGGTTACTTTGATAATGATACCGAGGCCGAGCTTGTAATAACAACTTCTGCAAAAAATGATAAAAAGGCAGAAGATCTGGCGCAGGAACTGCATGAGACAGTGGATACCGGATTGGCGGAAAAGGGTCAGGAGATTGAAGTTGAATCCTATAGCGTAGGCTTCGATCAGGTGGAAAAGGCCAAAGAACTTGGAGCAACTCCGGGGAAGTTAAACTTAGTTGAAAATTTACAGGCATCTGCTGCCGATCCTGAAACAATAAATGTCGAGGAATGGTTAAACAAGCCGGTAAAGGAAATTATAAAAGCAACTAGGGAAAACAAGAAAGCAACCACCGATGCTGACTCGATTATTACAGATTCAGATGCGATTAAGAAGGATAAGAGCTCTTCAAAATCAAAGAAAATAAGAAAAACTATTGAAAAGGCAAAACCTTTTGATCGATTTAAAAAAGATGCTGAAAAACCGAATGAAAAGGATAAGAAGGAATCGGAAAAGTCTTTTGATATATTTAAAAAAGTCACTGAAAAGCCGGATAAGAAAGATAAAAAAGATAAGAAAGAACCGGAAAAGTCAGCAGATCTATTCAGAAAAGATGCTGAAAAACCGAATAAGAAAGATAAAAAGGATAAGAAAGAACCGGAAAGGTCGGCAGATATATTTAGAAAAGACGCTGAAA
>DOWG01000106.1 GCA_003519685.1 Lachnospiraceae bacterium | reverse complement strand
AAGCGCGCTTTATTCACCATATAGGGAAGCTCGGTTACAACAATCCTATTTTTACCATTTGCCATGGGTTCAATATTCGTTATTGCACGGGTGCGAATTTTGCCACGGCCGGTCCGATAAGCCTCTTCAATTCCTCTGGTACCTAAGATTTCCGCTCCTGTCGGAAAATCCGGTCCTTTTATAATTTCTAATAGCTCTTCCATACTGGTATCTCTGTCATTTTCAACATGGTTGTCAATGATTTTTAAGACGCCATTAATAACCTCCCGTAAGTTATGAGGAGGTATATTCGTTGCCATACCAACAGCGATACCGGAAGTACCGTTTACCAGCAGATTTGGAAATCGGGAAGGTAAAACCATCGGTTCTTTTTCTGTCTCATCAAAATTCGGACTAAAATCTACGGTATCCTTGCTGATATCGGAAAGCATTTCCATAGAAATCTTACTTAATCTTGCTTCCGTGTAACGCATAGCAGCCGCGCCGTCACCATCGACAGATCCGAAGTTGCCGTGTCCGTCAATTAATGGATATCGGGTAGAAAAATCCTGTGCCAATTTTACCAATGCTTCATAAATTGAGCTGTCACCATGCGGGTGAAACTTACCCATGGTATCACCGACGATACGTGCGCACTTACGATGTGGCTTATCCGGACCGTTGTTTAATTCAATCATCGCATATAGAATTCTTCTTTGTACCGGTTTTAAACCATCCCTTACATCCGGCAGGGCACGGGCAGCGATAACTGACATGGCATAATCTATATAGGATGTTTCCATTGTTTTCTTCAAGTCTACTTCATGTACCTTGTCGAAGATATATTCATCCATTCCTTTTCCTCCATTTTTCTAACTGTTCTGGACGCTAGAAATTATTATTAAATATCCAGATTCTTTACATATTTTGCGTTAGCTTCTATAAATTCTCGTCTTGGCTCAACCTTATCTCCCATTAAAGTGGTAAATGTTAAGTCAATCTCGGAAGATTCTTCTTCGTCCATGGTAACACGCAGTAAAATTCGTTTCTCCGGATCCATTGTCGTATCCCAAAGCTGTTCCGCATCCATCTCACCCAAACCTTTATAGCGTTGAATCTTATTGCTTTGATCCCGGCCGATGTCAGCCAATATCTGATTAAGCTCTTCATCACTATAGGCATATTGGGCAATTTTATTTTTTTCAACTTTATAGAGCGGAGGCTGCGCCAGATATACATGCCCCTGTTTAATTAATTCTGGCATAAACCGATACAGGAAGGTTAATAAGAGCGTACTAATATGTGCTCCATCCACATCCGCATCTGTCATAATAATAATTTTATGATAGCGAAGCTTAGAAATATCAAAATCATCCGAAATGCCCGTACCGAATGCGGTAATCATCGCTTTGATCTCATTATTGACCAGAATTTTATCTAATCTGGCTTTCTCCACATTTAATATTTTTCCTCGAAGCGGAAGAATTGCCTGGGTTGCTCTCGAGCGGGCCGTTTTTGCAGATCCACCCGCGGAATCTCCCTCGACAATATAGATTTCACATTTCGTCGGATCTTTCTCTGAACAGTCTGCCAGCTTTCCGGGTAAGCTTGCGCTTTCTAAGGCGGTCTTTCTTCTAGTCAGATCTCTGGCCTTTCTGGCAGCATCCCTTGCCCGCTGTGCTAATACCGATTTTTCGCAAATAATCTTTGCGATAGAAGGATTCTGCTCCAGAAAATAGGTTAACTGTTCGCTGACAATACTGTCAACCGCTCCCCTCGCTTCACTATTTCCCAGCTTTTGCTTGGTCTGACCCTCAAACTGGGGATCCGGAAGCTTTATACTGATAATCGCAGTCAGACCCTCCCTAATATCTTCACCGGATAAGTTCTGATCACTGTCCTTTAAATATTTCTGTTCTCTTGCATAGTCATTAAATGTTTTGGTAATTGCATTTTTAAAGCCGGCTAGATGCGTTCCGCCTTCCGGTGTTGTTATATTATTAACAAAGCTGTAGACGCCTTCATTATAACCGCTATTATGCTGCATCGCTACCTCAACATAAACACTGTCTTTTTGTCCTTCACAATAAATAATTTCCGGATAAAGCGGATCCTTATGACGGTTTAAATAAGCCACATACTCTTTGATACCGCCTTCGTAGTGGAACATCTTCTCCACCACTTCTTCTCCTCTGTTGTCGCGAAGAATAATTTTAACTCCCTTCGTTAAAAACGCCATTTCCCGAAGTCTCTGCTTTAATACTTCAAAGTCATATACCGTTTCTTCAAAGATTTCTTTGTCCGGAAGAAATGTAACCTTCGTTCCTCTTAAGTCCGTGTCCCCGACCTCTTGTAACGGAGACATTACCTTTCCTCTCTCATAACGCTGTGTATATTTCTTACCGTCGGTATAAACTTCGACTTCCAGCCACTCGGAAAGTGCATTCACCACAGAAGCTCCTACACCGTGTAATCCTCCGGATACCTTATATCCTCCACCACCAAATTTACCGCCGGCATGCAGGATAGTAAACACTACTTCTACCGCAGGTTTCCCAGATTTATGGTTGATACCGATCGGTATTCCCCTACCGTTATCAATAACAGTAATCGAGTTATCTTTATTAATCGTTACATCTATGGTATCACAAAAACCGGCCAATGCCTCATCTACGGCATTGTCTACGATTTCAGATACCAAATGGTGTAATCCCTTGGAAGAGGTAGATCCAATATACATACCAGGTCTTTTTCTTACAGCTTCCAAGCCTTCCAGTATCTGGATCTGATCTGCACCGTATTCATTATCCATATTTTCAATCCTCCAGTTTTATGGAGGATTTCACCTCCATTGTTTTCATGGAGGATTTCACCTCCAGTTTCATGGAGGATTTCACCTCCATTGTTTTCATGGAGGATTTCACCTCCAGTTTTATGGAGGATTTCACCTCCATTATTTTTATGGAGGAGTAATCCTCCGGTAAAAAAATATATATTAATCATTGCTTTTTCCTAAAGTCAAATCGGATATTCGCAATTTGCTTACGCTACTTGCTCATAACCTCATTGCCACTACGTGGCATTTCAGCAGGAGCTTGAACTCCTGCTGAAACAGGCAAGTCCTTGCCTGATGAAGTTAAATCATGGTAGAGCCTGCTTTTCATCCGTTACCGTACCATTTACCACATGAAATATTTTATTGTTCTTTAACCTGCGGCTTATAAATTCTTCTAATCCGGTACAGGTGATAATTGTCTGAATATCACCAATACTTTCCAACAGATGGGTCTGCCGCTTCCGGTCCAGCTCCGATAATACATCATCTAACAGTAGAATCGGATTATCCTGTATTACAGATTTTACCAAATCTATTTCAGCAAGCTTTAGCGATAATGCCGCTGTCCTTTGCTGCCCCTGCGATCCATACTTGCGAAGATCTGTATTTCCAATCATAAAACACATATCATCTCTATGGGGTCCGACATTTGTCATTTTCAAAGCCAAATCCCTTTCTAAGGATTTCTTTAATTTTTCCGCAAATGTAGACTCCGTAACATTAGGCTCATATCTAAGAAATAATTCTTCTCTGCCGCCGGAGAGTTTCTTATGTATTCCATATACCAAATCGTTTAGCCTTAAAATAAACTCTTTTCTTGTTTGTATTATCTGGATTCCGTATTCAACCAGTTTAGAATCCCATATATATATTGTATCCAACAAACTCTTGTTGAAACCGATTTGCTTTAATAAATTGTTTCTTTGGGATAATGCTTTGTTATAGCATGATAAATGATGAAGATAGATTTTACTAATCTGGCATAGTTCCAAGTCTAGGAATCTTCTTCTTTCTGCGGGCCCATTTTTAATAATATTAAGATCCTCTGGCGAAAAAACAACAAGGTTAAGCATACCAAATAATTCACCTTGTCTTTTTATTGGGATGCCATCTATTGCAACCCCCTTGGCCTTATTTTTCTTTAAATGTAAATCAATCCGGTGGGGGATTTGATTTTTTTCCAGAATAATTCGAATATGAGCTTCCTCTTTATTAAATCTGATAATCTCTTTATCCCTGCTCCCTCGATGGGATTTTGTAGTTCCGCATAGATAGATTGCCTCAAGAATATTTGTTTTTCCCTGCGCATTTTCTCCATACAGAATATTGGTACCGCTATAAAAACACATATTTAGATCTGCGTAATTTCGATAATCCTTTAGTTCCAATGATTTTACAATCATATTTGCACCAACAATTCTTTCCGCAATCAATCCTCACTTAATGATTTTAATCTGATTTTCCTTAAATTCAACAATATCTCCATCATGGAGTTTTTTGCCTCTTTGATATTCAATTTTTCCGTTGACTTTCACTTTACCATCTAAAATTTCTGTTTTTGCATCTGCTCCTGATTCTACGAAACCGGCAGCCTTTAAAGCCTGACCCAGTTTAATATATTCCTCTCTCAATTTAATCTCCTGCATAAAAATAATCATGCCCTTTCTTGACTACCTGCAAACTTTGTGCCGCAGGCGTGGTATTTGCAAAGCAAATTAATTCACTTACGCCCATGCTTTCCATGCATAGTTTCTTAGTATGAGTGTTCCTTAATTTTATATAAGACGAATAGACAAGCCGGCTCGCTTGTCAAAACACAAGTCAAAAGAGCAAGCAAATTGCTTGTCAAAAACAAAAATAATTGTAACAAAAGAGAATTAGTCTCGCAAATTCGTCTTTCATAGTCTATGCAGTCACATTAATATTAACCGGCAGTATTAAATAAATATAGGTCTGTTCCTTATCCCGAATAAAGCAGGGAGCCTTCGCATTAATTAAATAGAGATCCACGGTTTCGTCATCAATAACACGCAATGCATCCAATAAGAATTTCGGATTTAATCCGATAATTGTATTCTTACCCTCCATCACAATATCAATTTCTTCTTTCATCGAACCGATGGTTGTATTTATTTTTAATTCAAAATTATTTTCGGCTATATTTATAATAACCGGTTTTTTATCGGTCTCACGAATTAAAAGGGATGCTCTTTCAATACAACTTTGAAGCTCTTTCTTATTGATGGTTACTTTTGTTTCATAATCACTCGAAAGCATTTGATCGATATGATAGTAATCTCCTTCAATTAAACGGGTTAAAACCACCGTATCATCAAATTCAAACAAGGCATGTTTATCCGTAAAATAAATTTGAACCATAGAGGAAACTTCTCCAGATAAAATCTTGCTGATTTCATTCAAAGTTTTTCCCGGTATGATTACCTTTTGCTCCTCATAAGCGTCCTTCATTTGAATTCTTCGGATGGAGATTCTATGACCATCCAGAGAAATTACTCTTAGTTCGTTGCCCTTGATGTCAAAAAGTTCACCGGTCATAATTTTGCTATTTTCATTATCTGAAATAGAGAATACCGTCTGCCTGATAACTTCTTTCAATGTAAATTGTGATAATACAACTACATTTTCTTTTTCAATCTTCGGAAGGTAAGGAAATTCTTCACTTGAATTTCCGGAAATCGAAAAGTGTGCTTTTTCACAGACAATCTCTGTTATATATTTATCATCGGTTGCAATGAATACTTCGTTTTCCGGAAGTCTTCTTATGATTTCGGAAAATATTTTTGCATCCAATGCTACGGTGCCCGGCTCAGATACGGTTCCTTTCACTAATGTTTCAATACCCAATTCCATATCATTGGCAATTAGTTTAATATATTGATTACCGGCTTCTATTACAAGGCATCCTAAGATAGGCATCGTAGATTTTACAGGAATCGCTTTTAATACAATATTAATACCATTTAATAGATCCACTTTCTGGCACTGAATTTTCATACGTGTATAATCTCCCTTCGAAAATAGACATATAAATATATAAAAGATTCTTAGAAGTCTTAATAATAAGGGGTGTGAATTTGTTGATATCCGCTATAAGCCGTTAAGAGGCAAGGCTTGTATCAATTTATAATGCTGTTAATAACAATCTTTATGCTGTGGAAAAGTCCCCTTTCATGCACATACATTTTTTGGCTAAGATTCTAAAAAAATATAATAAACAAAGTATCAACCTAATATCAACATGAATTTCCGGATTCTATCAACATAATTTTCCACAATCGGATTATTCCGGATTAATCTTCTTTATTAATATATCAACGGTGTTATGAATGGAAGAATCATTCTTGATATCCTTTGATATTTTATCAAAACCATGCAGTACCGTTGAATGATCTCTGCCTCCAAGAACTTTGCCGATTTCCGTAACAGAAAGATCGGTCAGACGACGGCATAGGTACATAACAATCTG
>DOWG01000125.1 GCA_003519685.1 Lachnospiraceae bacterium | reverse complement strand
GAGCGTACCCCCAGCCCTGCAAAGTTGGAGTATAATTATTATTGGCAATAGATATAAAAAAAATAGGAAGTAGAAAAATCTACTTCCCAAACATACAGTTTTCCTTTAAAATGTTAATTGACAAGAAAAACACGAAAGAAGGCTGTATGATGAAATCAATTATAAAGGATAAGATCATTTCGTTCAAGGAGTTAGAGAAAAATATTTTTCAATACATTTGCCAATGTGGCTGTGAAATGACACGTACTATTTTGGAAGAACAGGATAAAGTCCTTGAGAAAAGTAGAGATAAGAAAGCTTATCGTCATAAAGGAGCACGAGCAACGACAATAAAAACGGTCTATGGTGAAGTTGCTTACAAACGTGCTGTTTATAAACATATCAATGAAGAAGGAAAGACTGAATGGGTTTATCTTTTGGATGAAGCATTGCAAATGGATAAGATTGGATTGATTTCTACCAATCTGGCAGAAAAGATAGTTGATACAATAACAAAGGAATCCTATCGAGGAACAGCAGATGTGGTTAGTCAAACAACCGGTCAGGTAATCAGCCATGGAGGTGCATGGAATTTGGTACAGAAGCTAGGTGATAAAATATGTGCCGAAGAGAAGACCTTAGTGGAAGAAATGGACGCAGGTACAATCACAGGAGAAGAAGTAACCCCCATTTTATTTGAAGAGATGGATGGAGTATATATCTCGATGCAGGGAAAAGATAGACCAGGAAAAAAGAGAAGTAGGGAAATGAAAGTATCCATAGCCTATAGAGGTTGGGAAAAGGATGGAAAGTCGAATACAAAGCTAGCAGGAAAGATCATGACAGCAGGCATGGAAAACGCAACTGAATTTCTTGCAATCAGAGAAGCGATGCTCCAGAAAAAATATAATACAGATGAAATCGAACTACGGATTCTGAATGGAGATGGAGGATCATGGATAAAGGATCCTTATGAACCAGAGACAGTATTCCAGTTAGATCGATTTCATATTTATCAGGCAATCATTCGTAAAATATCAGATAAAAGAGCACAAAAGTCAATTAGAGAGCTTTTAGATGAAGATAAGATAAAAGAATGTTTTGAATATATAGAAGCCTATGCAACGAGCGTGGAGAGCCTAGATACGAACGATAAGGGAAGCAAAAAGGCAATGGAATTATTAGAATACTTAAAGAAGAATCAAGATGGATTAATTCCTTATCAGCGAAGGGGAATAACACTACCGAAAGAGAGACCAGGAATTGTATATAAAAATCTCGGAACACAAGAAAATCATAACTGTTCCGTAATTACACAGAGAATGAAACATCGAAGAATGAGTTGGAGTATTAATGGGGCTAATCACATAGCAAAGTTGTTGGTACGAAAAGAAAACAAGACGTTGTACAATACAATAGAACGTTACACAGATGGAATAATAATAGCTGCAAGGCTAAATGAAGTAATGGAAGTATTAAGTGCCGCGAAAACACCTAAGTATGATGGAAAAGGCAACAAAGATGGTAATATTCAAAAAGGACATTTTGCATTAAGAGATGCAATGTTGACAGCATCAAGAAAAGCATTAATAAGGGCATTTGGATGAAAGTCAATGCTTTTAATTGAGGTACAATAAATCAGAAACTGTATGAAAAACTTCTCTCGAAAAATCGAGATTGGAGATTTGCCAATAAACACTTGACACAAACTTTTTCATCCAATAAGTTGACAAATAAGTAAAGAATGTTAAAATTATACTAGTAAATGGTACATAATTCCATAATAGTTTGGTTATCAACTATGGTGAATAATTCAGGAGTACTGGGTTGATTTGAAGATGAGCGAGGTTAAGCATGGAAAAGAAAAAATTTGATTGGAAATTATTGAAACGTATCATTCAATATCTTAAACCAAATAAAAAGAAACTTACGATTGTCGCAATCTGTATTTTGATCACAACGATGATAGGCTTTTTTCAGCCGCTTGTGGTTAAGATGATAACAGATGACGGGCTGATTAACCAGAACTTCCGTGTCATCCTATCTTCCGTTTTATTGCTACTTGGTCTGGTTCTGATTAATCAGTTTATTGAAGTTGCCTTGGCCTCTCTTTTTGCAGACATACATAATGAATCAGAATATAGAATATATTCCGGAGCTTTTCGCAAGCTATTAAGACTAAAGCCGGAATATTTTACAGATCGAAATGCATCCGAGGTTATCAATGCTATGTCCACAGATGTAAGTACCGTGTCATCACTGACCGATCAGTATAATGTTATGCTCATCAGTTATATGTTTCGGATCATTAGTGGGCTGGCAGGACTGATTGTAATAAGTCCTTTCTTAACAATATTGGTTCTGGCAACGGTTCCTATTAAATATTTCACGGTGAAGAAGCTTGCGAATATGCGAGAAGCAAAAACGTCAGAGTATATCGGAGGATACCGGGATTTTGCATCCTGGATGTCGGATACAATAAGCGGAGTAAAAGAAATCAAGCTTTGGAATGGCTATCAAATAAAGGAAAAAGAATTTACAGAGAAAGAACAGGGGCTATTGAAACAGCAGAAGGGCTTCACCATGATAGGGGCATGGAATATGTTTGTTGAAATATTTCTTGGATGGTTTGTTTCGGCGCTGCTGTATGTTTTTGGTGGGGCACTGTTGATTCACAGTAAACTATCCTTAGGCGGGCTTTTTGCATTTATTTCCTATAGCAGCTACGTTACTTCACCTATCTCGGCAGTTCTTAATGCAAAATTGATTATGGCGCGAATCATGCCTTCAGCAAAAAGGCTGTTCGAGTTCTTGGACCTGGAGGAAGAAGCGAGTGGTGCAGTTACCAATATTACTGCGGAGAACATTACTTTTGAAAATGTCTGTTTCTCATACAACGATGACAGAGAGGTATTGAGAAATATATCCTTTTCCATACCGAAGGGATCAAAAGTTGCAATAATCGGTCCCAATGGAAGTGGAAAGTCAACCATTATCCATATGTTACTTAGATTTCTCGAACCGAAATCTGGAAAAATTGAAATCGGCAAGGTTGACATAAAAAATATGGATTTAAATGAATATAGAGAGCTGTTTTCCGTTGTAAGCCAAAATCCCTATTTGTTTAATAGGACCATAAAAGAGAATATTGATTTGGGAAGCAGCAATAACGAAAAACGTCTGGCCTATGTCTATCAAAAGAGCGGGGTGGCCGGATATTTAGAGAAAATGCCAAATGGAGAGGACAGCATCATTGGTGATAATGGAGCAAGGCTGTCCGGCGGAGAAAAGCAAAAACTTGCAGTTGCAAGGGCATTGATGAAAGATACGCCATATGTAATTCTTGATGAAGCAACCAGTGGATTTGACGCCACATCCGACGCCTATCTTCATGATGTAATAATAAATGAAATGAAGGATAAGACCGTTCTGCTAATAACTCATAAATACGAAAATCTCGAAGGTACCGATATGGTTTATAGAATTGAAGACGGAGAAATTGAGAGAATAAAGTAAGCTTCCTTGGTTATCCTAACCAAAGATTTATTTTACGGGCAAAATAGATACTTGCCAAGACATATGCCATTGCCCGAATTTTGAGCAATGGCCATTAATCGACCAATATCCATTGATAGGTATTGGCATGGTATTTTATTTTTATCATTTGCTTGCAGCCATTATTAATAATATAGCAGCTGAACAATAATGCAGCAGTGCCGGCAAATTTTTCTTCGTGATCAAATCTGGGATTATATATTTTATAGGTATGCATCAATTGGTCATCATCTTCAAGCCGTATATAATTTGGTTTTATTTTACCGGCTTTATTAAAAGTAACGATAACATCTACGGTTTTATTGTTCATTCAATAATGCCTCCTCCATAATCGGGTTTGCGTTTATCTATACTGATTCCACCGCTCATATGATAAATTGGATTATTAATAAATACTGCGCGCATTACAGAATCCCTTCCATACCGATCTCTTATTTTATCAATCGTGTTATCCATTGCTAATAAATGTTCATAATTATTTGTATCAAAAAGATTTAATTGACGAACAGATGTAGCCGGTACTATCTTACTGGTATGGATGCCTAGATTTCGGATCGGCGTCCTGCCATCCCATAGCTCATCAAGTAGCTGGCATGCGGCTTTATGGATTTCATTCGTAATATTTGTAGGTGCAAATAAGGTTAACTGATGCGATGAATGGTGAAAAGCAAAGTCAACGATGCTGATAGCCACAACATTAGCAATAACGGAATCCGCACGCAATCGGGTGCATACCGTCTCTGCTAAGGAAAGCAATATCATTCTGGCCACATCGGCTCGATCTACATCAAAAGGAATAACAGAAGAGTTACCATATCCTTTGATTGGTGGTGCCTCGGCTGCTACGGTTGATACATCGATACCATTTGCAAATGAGTACAATACATTTCCGATTTTACCAAAGTAAGCTCTTAGTATATTCAAGTCGGTCTTTGCCAGATCACCGATGGTATAGATACCAAGATTGTATAATTTATGCTTGGTAGAATGACCTACAAAGAGTAAATCGCCTACCGGCAGCGGCCACATTTTCTTTTCAATTTCATATGGAAATAAAGTATGCACGAGATCCGGTTTTTTAAAATCTCCAGCCATTTTGGCGAGCAGTTTATTGGAGGATATGCCGACATTAACTGTAAATCCTAGCTCATCCCGGATTTTATCTTTTAATTTGTACGCAGCAGTTAAAGGTGCTCCAAACAGCAATTCAGTGCCCGTCATGTCACAATAGGCTTCATCAATTGAATATTGCTCTACGCATGGAGAAAATTCACGAAGTATCTCAATAAACGCATTTGAACATCTTTCGTATAAATCGTAATGAGGCGGTATGGTTACGAGGCCGGGGCAGCACTTAAGAGCGTCTGCAATAGTGTCTCCGGTCCGGACACCTGACTTTTTAGCCGGTATAGATTTCGCTAGGATAATTCCATGACGTTTTTTAATATCGCCTCCAACGGCAGATGCGATCTTACGTAAATCTTGTTTTTCACCCAACACATGCATTCGATAAGCTGCTTCCCAGCTTAAAAAGGCTGAGTTGACATCAATGTGAAATATGATTCTTTCCATATTGGATCACTTCCTTTATCGATTCCTTCGTCAAATGCGGAGGTATCTTATTTCACTGAAATCACGATTGATTTATCATTATGCCTTACAATAAAAGGATACCTTTCACATAATAACTCTCCCGGCAAAGAAAAGAACATACGTTTGTATTATGCGTTTATTATAATACGATTATGCGTTGATGTAAAGAGAAGTTAACCGGAAACTTATGACAAAAAAAGATATTTGTAGAAGCAAACAACCCACGAAGGCCAATTCAAATGATAAAAAACAATAAGCATTAACAATAACAATCATGTGCCTATGCAACTTAAAGTATTACAGAAAATTTTAGGACATAGTAAGCTTTCACAGATAATAGATTTATATGTATATATTATCCTTTGGGTTTATTAAAAATCATTCTACTATTTTTTCTAAATTTTTTATACCAAACTCTTCAAAATGTTGTATACTCTTTAATCATAAGGGGGCACTACCCTTCGTATTATTTTGGCTCTTATGAGTGCAGAGATTGCGCAGGAACTTATGGGGATTGCATTTGGAAAAAACATGCAGGAGGTAGAGGGATATGAAAGTAAAATTAGATGATGTTATTGATGCATTGGATTTTACAAATCCGGAAACACAATATTACTATAGTATTAAGACGGAAGAGATTTTAATGGTGTGGGATGGGATGGTAAATGGAAAAACTGATCCGGAACTAATTGAAGAGATTACGTTAAGTTTTGATGAGTACATTGCACTTCCAAGTCAGTATGAGATTAATGAATATGGTATGATGGAAGAGTTTGTGGAAAATCTTCCAGACGGTAGAAAAAAGATAGAATTATCAGACGCCATTCAAGGGAGAGGTGCTTTTCGAAGATTCAAGGATACCGTATATGATTTGGGGTTGGAACAAAAATGGTACAAGTTTCGGGATGAGGCTTACGAACAAGTAGCCAGAAATTGGTGTGAAGAAAATGAAATTGAAATCGTAAAAGATAAATAAGGATGGAAGGAACATAATAGATGCGGCATCACTAAAAAAATTAATAATCTTATGCGAATTGAGAGAGCAGAAATTGCACAGGAACGAATGAAGATTGCATTTGGAAAGTAGGATTGATTATTAAATGAGACCAAGAATGGAAGATATTGAAACATTAATTAATAATTTGGGATTAAAGGATGAGATGGATAAGCTTGCGAAAATTTTTAAGGAAAATTTTATGATTGAAGGAGAAGTAACAGAGAATCTGGAAGAGGCATTACATAGATCGCCTGATAGTTTGATTGATATGATTTTTGAAAAAACAGAAGAAATGTCATTAGAGTCGGTTGGAAGAAAAGAGAAAGAACATATTCTGCTATCGGATATTCCAAAAAACTTGGAATCTCAGATGATATTTATGAATCTTAATAAACTGAAAGTTTTAATTCGTGTTATGAATCAATATCCGATTGAACCTATGGAAACAACGATTGTGAATGAGCAGTTTGTTCCAAGAGGATGGGTTTTTAATTTTGTTCAAGATAACGAATGTACATTCATTGTCACGGAGCAGGTAAGACAGGTTTTGATGAAGTTAGAACAGGATGATGTAAAACAACAGATGAAATTTGCGTTTGGCATTAGGTGCGTCATGAATACTTGTGTAAGATTGTACGGTGTGTTTGGGAAAGATTTGTTTGTAGACATTTATACTAAGATGGCTCTTGAGGGGCAAGATTATGAATCAATGAATCTGGAGGTGGAGGAAAATTTAGAAACATTACTGCGGGTATTCGAAGATGAACAGATTATATACAGAAAAGGAAATAATATTGTCTGTTGCAAAATAGAATCAGAAGAGCAATATACGAATATTATTAATTCACATATTGGAAAAAATAATTATATGCCAAATGACCATGATATTGAGGCATATTGTTTTGGAAAATGGGTGGATAAGACGGCGGAATATGATGCAGTATATTCCTGTTTAAAACGAGAGATAAAAGATTCCGAATACGCAGAAGAGATGCTGGAAGAGATTCTGGAAAGAATAGTGGTTGATGATTGGGGTATCCCGCAGATAATGAATTGTCTATATGATTGGGAGGTTGAATTTGACAGTCCGCAGAGTGCAAGACGAATGACAAAGTCATTAAGTGAGTGGATATACTCTGTTCGTTGTTGGAGCGAATATGGCTATAGCAGAAAAGAAAAGCAATTGCCAAATGATCAAGAAGAATATATTGCTTATAAAAATTTAAATACGGAAAAGGCTACAGCGAAAAGAAAAATATATCCGAATGATCCTTGCCCTTGCGGAAGTGGAAAAAAGTATAAGAAATGCTGTGGGAGAACATTGTGAATGAAAGATGAAAATACCCATTGGGTTGGGTTCATAGTATTTATTTTTTGATAGAAAATAGCTATAATATAGGTAACAGGAAACATAAGTAAAACTTATGCTTGCCCAATAGAGATAAAAAATGATTATCCACTACTTTAGGCGGTGTGGGATAATCATTTTTTATTGTGCGTTTTTATTAACACAACAATAAATGCGAGTAACGCTATGATGAGCATACCGAAACTTATCATTAAAGATAGAGCATCTGTAACTGTTATCATAAAAAAAGACAAACATAAGATGAAATGCTTGAAACCCAGTAAGTTCTACATGTTTTCGGTCAAAATGTTCTTTTATGGAGTAGTATCAACTGGTAGAAGAACAGAGATAAGCCTGTTCCAGCGCACAAGCAAAAAGCCTGTTGCGTCTTTGCAACAGGCTTTTGCTAAAAAGGGAGGGTGAGCATTTAAGCTGACCTGTGGTTTCATCCTGTGTTATATGGTGTACCAGAAGGGGATATATGGGGATTTGCAATTTGTCTTGTTTCATTGTGATATTAAAATTGCTTAGAAAGTTGCGTATAGACGAGGAAATAGCATAGGGAAAGTAATAGAATTATATCATGTTCGGTTGTATCCATAGGGATTATATGGTAAGATAATATAGGAGTAATCGAGACAAGGTGTGTTAGCCTCCCGGAAGGGAGGTGGTGCCAATGAATTATGTTACATACAGTGATTTATTTACATTTGTATTAGTAATCATTGCACTGCTTACCTATTTAAATAATAGGAATAATAAGCAAAAAAAATAACTGCCCCTTGTCTTGCCGGACACCTAAGGGCAGTTACTAAACTGTAATTAGGAGGCTAACCACTTTGTGGTCGGTTACTCCTTTTCTTATATTTACTATAACATGGTTTTAGGTGAATGTAAAGTTATATTACGATTAAAACGATTAAAATTACGGAATTACGGTTTTGAAAATCGAATATTTTGATTTTATATTTAATCTAATATGAAATATTATACGGTAAAAATGATAAGTTTATGGATAAAAATATATTATACTAACAGGAGTAATATTTTCTTGTAGTTACAATTAGGGATTAAGATAAGGTAAGGGATAAGTATGCAAAGACCAATAATTCTTGGTATAAATTATGGAGAATTATTAATCGAAATCTTTTTCTACATTATATAGGTGTAAAAGAAAATCTTAGCATTGCAGCTGATTATATGGCATCTATGTGATTTGTAATTACATATCTAAGTAATAAATTTGATCATAATACCCAATACAATTATTGGATGTTATAAAGTCAATGAGATATACAGATTATATATAACAGGAAGGTGGAGAAATTGTTATGAATATTGAATATAGAAGAATGCTTACAGAGGATATTCCTAGCTGCGCCATAGAACTTATGAAAGCGTTTAAAGAGTCACCATGGAATGAAAACTGGACATATGAGCAAGCTTATAAAAGAATTGATGAATTAATGTCGTCTAGAGTGTCAAGAGGTTATGTTGCATATGACACAGAAGCTAGCATTGTTATAGCGATGTTATGTGGAAGGATAATGACATACTTGGATTTTAAAGAAATATGGGTAGATGAATTTAGTGTACACCCAGACTATCAAAGAATGAACATTGGTTCAAATTTACTCACATATGTTCGCGAAGAATTAGGAAAAGAAAGTGAAAAAGTATTTGGAATTGCGTTGACAACAGAAAGAGGTAAACCAAGTGTGCTTTTTTATGAGAAAAATGGTATTCATGTAGAAGAGGATGTCATATTTATGTCTGGAAGAATTGAGGTGTAGTGTATGATGAAATTAGTAAAATTATCAGACAAAGTATTCTATTTGCCTGGTGTAGAAGAGCTTGATCGACCATTCTTATATTACATAAAAGGAAGTAATTATAGTATTGCAATAGATGCGGGAAGCTGTAAATCTCATGTTGAAGAATTTTATCAAGAACTAAAAAATGAAGGGATGGAATTGCCAAAGTATACAGTTATTACACATTGGCACTGGGACCATACTTTTGGTATGCCTTATGTTCACGGAAAAACCATCGCAAGTGAGTTGACGAATAGAAAATTAAAAGAAGTTAGCCATTGGAAATGGACATTGAAAGAAATGAAAATGCGTGAACAAACTGGAGAGGATATGGCATTTTGCAATGAGTGTATTTGTAAGGTGTATAAGGACGTATCGCAAATATGTGTGATTCCATCTGATATAGAGATTGATAGTATAACTCAATTAGACTTGGGTGGTGTAACACTTTCACTCATTCCAAGAGATTCAACTCATTCAAGAGATGCTTTATTTGTGTTCTTTCATGAGGGAAAAATGTTATTTGTCGGTGACGCAGATTGTGAAGATCATTATGAGGAAAATGGAGCTTATAACAAAAAAAGGCTCCGGTCATTAATTGCATTTATAGAGGGGATCGACTTTGAAATCTATTTGTTAGGACACGATCTTCCGTCGAATAAAGAAGAAACATCGGAGTATTTAAACAAAAAATATCAGGAGTTGATTAGTAACTAATCAGTTAATCACTATGTATATAAAGTATTCTATAAATTATAAAGCTTATGAGTATAATACAACAACATCCAGTTTGCAAGGAAGACCAAATTCCCATTATATTCATTTGGTAGTTAATGTAAGTTAGGCGGAATATACAGATGGACAGATAAATAGGGATTTATAAGAATGATTATTTTATATAATTTGTTGAGCGGCGCTCTCTGCTCCGGTCAAACATCGCATAGTTTTCTGCTCTAAGAGGCCGCTTAACGGCATAATAAATTCCGGTAAGCACGTTGTGATCCGGTAAAAATCGAATTGTTTTCTGCCTAGTATACTGAAACACCCTGCCGGAGGCAGGGTGAATCGGTTTCATATATAGTTTTTCAGTTTCATTGTCCTAAGTGCTTCCGCCACAGTTGCGGCATCTACACGGTTCATCCGGCTGGATAGCTGTTCATTGTTCCAAAA
Organism: Lachnospiraceae bacterium; assembly: GCA_003519685.1. Classification (GTDB taxonomy): domain Bacteria; phylum Bacillota; class Clostridia; order Lachnospirales; family Lachnospiraceae; genus Mobilitalea. The sequence continues at coordinate 19,962 of DOWG01000125.1, read as the reverse complement.
GTAGTCATCATATCCAGCAAGATCGCAACCGACACCGAAGGCCGGAATGCTGATAAAAGCTCCATAGTTGTATTTCCCTATTATAAAGAGAAAACCGCTACGACTTTCGATCTGTATTTCGTAATGGCTTCCGTGATTGGTAATCCGCTTTACATATCCGGACCATTCTTCCTGCTTGCGCCCGATTTTTTCCCGACAGTGAAAAATCATGGGTAGGGATACGATTGTTTTTAATTCCCTCATAAGCTCCTCCTATCCGAGTGTAATGCTGTTGCTGGCTGCCAGAATGGTTTCTGAATCGATGCACTGCTTTTTTAACTGAGCACCTAATATCAGTGCATTTGACATTACTGAATTAATGATCCGCGGAGTTCCCTGACAGTACCCGGTTACAGCCCGGAGGGCTGCATCATCGATGATGGATCTTGCCCCACCAGCCGCGTCAATCCGGGAATAGATGTATTCTGCGGTCTCGTCCGCTGAAAGACCATTGTAATTATAATGAACCACGATTCGCTGCTTCAGGGCTTCGTGGACAGGCTTTTCAAGGACAGCATTCATATGTGGAAGACCAACCATAACAAGTGCAAAGCAGTCGAGCGAATCGTAATCCTGATTCATCAGAAGTTTGAAATCCCTTAGGATATCCGTACCAAGATATTGACATTCATCCACGACTACGAAGATAGTCCTATGTTTTTCCTTGAGAAGGTAACGGAGCCGCTCTTGAATGGAGCCATACATAAGGGACTTTCTTCCACCGGCATCCAGCCCAAGCTGAGTACACAGCTGACGATAGAACTCTGTTACACTGATGGTGGAGAGGCAGGTATAGAACATCTGGCAAAGGTTTGGGTTCAGACTGTCGGAAAAGCAGCGAAGGGCAAAAGTCTTACCCATGCCAGGTGGTGCAGTAATAAGTCCAATACCACGAGTGTTCTTTAAGAAAGCCAACCGGTTCTGCACCTCCAGGTGATCCCTTGACTGGAACGCATCCTTTACGGGAGCCGACTTATCAAAGGGATTGAAGGTAAGTCCGTAAAAGTGTTTATACACGGTCACCACCCCCGGTTCTGGAATAATCGATGGTCGGTGTGTTGTTGCGTTTGGTCTTCGAATTCTCCACCCGGTTTGTTTCACGGATTGGATAACGTTTCCCTTCATAAAGGATGTAGGAATTCTTCCTATCATCTGGCAGGAAACGGACTTCGACCTTCATATGGATGAACTGCTGGGGGCAGTCATAGGAGACTGAATTGATGGTGATGGTGGAGTCATTGTTCACTCTCCGTATGATCCGATTCATGAAGCATTCATCAAGCCACTCCTTGCTTTTAGGGAAACGGATACGGTCAAGGTGGAGAGAATAGCGTTCCATTGGAGTACCACTGATATCCCGGTTGAAGGAGTTATTTCTCCGGTGGATATAATCAACTAGCATACGATTCAGCTCATCAAGCGAGTTCACTCCTGAGGAATCAAAGCCATTCAACCAGGTATCCTTTATGGTACGAAAAGATCGTTCCACCTTGGCTTTTGCAGCACCGTCTCTTATCGGTGTGTGAATTTCAATGACACCAAGGGAGCCGAGGATGAGGGAAAGCTGCTCATTTGAATAAGAGGAACCGTTATCCACATAGAGTTTTGAGCACAACCCGTAACGTGCAAAAGCATCCTTGAGTACTTTCTGAAAGTTATAAGCATTATCGTTATAGAAGAAGCGGGCTCCAACAATCATGCGGGAATGATCGTCAACGATGTGAAACAGGTATGTACGTCTGGTAACTCCATTCTCTGTAATGTAAACAGAGTAACAGGTGTCTGCCTGATATAGATCACAGGGGAATTCTGCTTCAAAGGCTTTCCGGTCTTTGATATTTGGGTTCCGTGCAGATTTTAGGTCATTACGTTTGATAAAACGCTGAACTGCACAGACGGAAGTCCCTTTGTGTGTTATAAAACCATCCTCGACCAGCTTCTGGTGGATCAGAGTGGCATTAATTCGGGGGAAGGTCTCCTTCAAGCGATAGATCTCAGCTATAGCGGCATCGGATAGGGCTCTCGGAACACCATTATCGGAACGGGGTTTTGGCATAAGGCCATCAATACCGAGCCTCAGATAGAGCTTTTCCCATTTCTCAAAGGTATTGTAATTGTAAGTTACTTCGCTGCCATCCGGCATTTTCAGTGGCTTTTTAGCAACCCTCTTATAGTAGGCGGTCTTCGTAGGTTCAGTAAACAGCCCCTGAGTGACAGGAGCAATGACTGCGAAGCGTACTCTGGCAATAGCGGCTGCTTCGCTGTAAGATTTGTCATTAAATGTATTATTCATAGTGTAATGCACCTCCTGAAATCACCATACCAGAACTGGGCAGAGGATACTATTACGATGTTATGTGGAAACGTATCAGGAGAAAGAACATAAAATCATGGCGGAACGGAACGTGCTGTCCGGAAGGAATAATGACCGGACTGAAGGAAGGAGTAACGCATAGAAGTAAAAAATCCATTCAGGAGCTGCCAAGATGGAAAAGGGAGAAGTTCGGACAGAAACGTATCCGGAGATGAAATATAATCCTCCAGAAGACCAAGCCAGAGCTTCTTATGGGTAAGGAATAAAGAATGCCATGCGTAGAGAGTTGACACGGCGATGCCGTACTCGGAGCAGAGCTTCTCTACGGTGATAGGGCGTGTGTAATAATCCCTGAGCACGGTAAGAATAAAAGGAAGGCTGTAGGAGCTATAAGGAATTAAGTGCTCTGGAAGGATCGCATGGGTATGACCACAGGAAGGACACTTGTAGCGGGTGATGGTAACAACATAGGTAACTGTATGACCATGCTCAAAAGATATAAGATATCGTTCGTAGGAGGCGTGCTTTTGCCAGTCTGGATGAGTGCAGGAGCAAAAAGAACAAGGATGGTCAAGAATGTTTACCACCAACATGGCCCGAAGGAAAACCTCATGTGCTGAAAGATTAATTAAATTTAGCTTGCAGAAAAGACCAAATACTCTTATCATAAGTATATACCTCGCAGAAAGGTATGCCATGTACCCCGCTAAGAAATGAATTAGGGACATGGTGGTTGAGAAAGAGTGAAACTTTGGTCGGTTGGCACTCTTTCTTTTTATGTACCTTTTGAATGACTATACAGTTTTTGGTAGTCTGAGTCAATAGTTGACAGAATAAAAAGAGCCGCTTTTAGCGGCAGAGAGTAATCTGGTATCAAGGGAGTAAGCAGAAAATAATTCATCGGAAAAAGGACGGATTAGGAGATTTTAATTCGCGACTCTACAATAATTGGAGAGGTATACAATGAATTTATGTATGTCACACTGCGTTTTTCCTGCACTGGATATAAATGCAACTGCAAATTTTTATGTTACTTGTTTAGGGTTTAAGCGAGTAGATTTTTTAAATGCTATTGAACCACATATCTGCCTTTATAGAGATGCAATAGAAATTATTTTAACACAATCTAAAGGACAAAGTGTCATTCCGAACAGAGAATTGTATGGTTATGGTTATGATGCTTATTTTATAACTGATAATCAACAAGTTTTACAAGATGAATTCGAAAAATCGAATGTAAAAATAATACGCAGATTACAAAAAACTGATTATCATAACCATGAATTTGTTGTTGAGGGTATCGATGGCCGTTGGATAGGTTTTGGAATAATAGAGGAATAACCTTATAATTAGATATTTTAATAGCACGACATCTTCTTTTTTGTAGGTGAAATTATGAGCAGACTGAGAAGTTAATGCAACTTCCCATTATGTTTATAATTAACGGGGTTATTTTGAATTTATTTTTAACGTAAAAACTTGGGACAAAATGGAGGCTAGCAGTTTCATAGGGTGTCATCATGTGGTATATGATTTTCCAGAAGGAATATATAGAGACACATTTATGTAAAATGATAATTTTAAATACTTATGGTTTGCTATAAGCATTCTTGCTTTCGTGTTATTTCATCATGTGTTATCTTATTAAAAAAGTTGCGTATAAAGTTGCGTATAAACTATATTTAAGCAATAAATTTTTATTATAAATCAATTATATGAAACTCTTAAAACCCAGTAAATAAGCCTATTACAGGAAAAAGCAAAAGACCCATCACGCCATTGTGACAGGTCTTTCACTAAAAAGGGGAGGATAAGTATTTAACTTCTCTTTGGTAATCATAATTGGAGGGGGAGTCCAATTATGAAAGAGCATACGCATTTACATCCTTATAACGGAACGGCTAGTTCCACATTAGGATATTACTATTATGATACATAATTTCTATTTTTATACATGGAAATGAAAATAATTTCGTATTGTATTTTTCTTTATCTATGATATAATCCCAATATTGAATTTAGTTAAGACGGAAGGAAGTAAGTTTCATGAGTTTATTACAAGAATGGAGAGATTATGCATATGCCAATGATATGCAGAGCCGCTCCGGTCAGTTATTCTGGGCAAATTATTTTAATATGGAAAAGGAAGCTTATCAAAAACTTCTTGCGAATCCGGACAAGGTCTGGGAAGGCACTGTCGCTTCTCTTGCAAAAGAATTTGATATGGAACTGAATTACTTCGTTGGTTTCTTAGATGGAATCAATGACAGCTTAATTACACCGAATCCAATTGAAGAAATGGAAGAGGACACCAAGGTTAGCTTGGCCTTCGATAAGGAAAAGCTGTTTTATAACATGGTGGAAGCAAAAGCAGAATGGCTTTATGGCTTAAAAGAATGGGAGTCCCTGCTTAGTAAGGAGCGCAGGAAAGAGCTGTACAAGCAGCAAAAAGCGTCTGGCACTATTGTAAAAGGCAAGAAAATCGGAAGAAATGATCCTTGCCCGTGCGGAAGCGGTAAAAAGTATAAAAGGTGCTGTGGTGCCAGGGAATAAAACGAGATTCAAAATATGAAAACCGTAATAGGAAACTATAAAATTCGGATGCTGTAGCAATTGAAATTGTGTTACGGCATCCGAAATCATTCTTAATGAGCGATTAATAAGCGATGGGCCTGTAAGCGGATATGCTAATTATCCTTATCATTTATGGATTGGCTCCCCTGCTTAAATAGTAAATATTCTGCAAATCTTTTTAATTCTGCTTCGCTTTCCGGCGTCAGCTGCTGATATAAATCGTAAAACTCTACAATATCGCGATCTAGGACTTCGCCTCCAACAGGCAGATAAGTGTCGGAAACTCCCAGTAAATAATCTATGGTTACGTCAAAACATTTAGATAAAGCAATTAATTTATCAAAGGAAGGTTCATTTCTTTCGGATTCATAGTTAGAAATTGCCGTTGGTTTTAATCCTAAGACTTTAGCTAGATCACTTTGTGTCATTTTGTTCTTTTGTCGCAGCTGTTTGAGACGAATACTAAAATTCATCAGTTCCCTCCTTCGATGATGCAAACATACGAAATACGTATTAATTTTATCTGAATCAAATGTTACTGTCAATATAAAAAAACAAAGAGATTGTTAGAATATATTGACAAATATAGAAAAGAAAAATAAGATATAAGTAGAAATTATGGGGATTTATAGATATGTTGTCATAATTAATAGGAAATCAAGAAGAGGTTTTGAGGGGAAATGCAAAAGAAAAAACAGAATATTTTATTTACCGAATTACAATTAATCTATCAATTTAGCCAGGAGATTTTTCTGCTATTTAATAGAGATGGGGAGATTGTTGATTGTAATCAAGCTGCAAAAAAGGAATTAGGATATGCCGAGGATATCTATCAGGTGTCCATCGTGAATATTTTTCGAAAGGCTATGAGGAAAGATAAAGATGAACTGATAGTTAATTTAAGGTATCGGAATTATACGGCAGAAACGTTTGCATATCGCAAGAATCAGACATGTTTTCCAGTCACCTTACGAGTTGCTTTATGGCCATATAATACGAAAATTTACGGTCTTTGTACGGCAGTGAATATTTCCGATAAGAAAGAGGCTTTTCGTGAGATAAAACGTCTTAGAAATGATTTAAAGTCAACGAACCAGTTTAAAAATGAATTTATTGCTAACATCACGCATGAATTAAGAACACCGGTAAATGGTATTATTGGTTTAACAAATTCGCTGCTTGAAACTTCATTACAGCCGAATCAACTGGATGCAGTGAATATGATGCGCAGCAGTTGCTCGAAGATGGAAACCATCATTAATAATGTACTTGACTATTCCAAATTAGCCAGTAATAAAATGGTTTTGGAACAGAAGGAATTTGAATTTCCGAATTTTATTGATCATATTGTATCCATCCATAGCAGCAGTATCAATGAGAAGGGGCTTAAGCTCAATGTTAATGTGGCAGATGATATACCGAAGCGTGTTATTGGGGATGAATACCGATTAACGCAGGTTCTGAATAATATAATATCCAATGCTATTAAGTTTACTTCGGTGGGGCAGATTGTATTAGAAGTTGCAAAGGTGTCACAGAGCAGTCAGGATGTTGAACTCTTTTTTATGGTGATTGATACCGGAATCGGCATCAGCAGGGAGGAAATGGACTGTTTATTTAAAAGCTTTACGCAGGTAGACGGCTCCTTTACCAGAAGATTTGGAGGCACCGGCCTGGGCTTATCCATTAGTAAGCTGCTGATAGAGGCAATGCAAGGTACGATTACGGTAGAAAGCGAGAAGGATCAGGGAAGTACGTTTTCTTTTAATGTTCACCTTGGAATTCCGGAGGAAAAAGAGGAAACGGTTGTAAAGGAAAATTTTAATGATAATACCATTGTAAATTTATATGAAGAAGATCCTTTGGATTCTTCGGAAGTGGACTACATCAGTCGAATCCTCGATGAGGCAAAGCATTATAGTCTAAATACGGAAGAAGTTCATATGCAGAATGTCGTGGAAGATATGCAGGAGCAGAGGGAGGTTACAGAGATATTATATGACCGAATGGAAAGGCTGGCTATCTGTATTGAAATGGAAAGTTGGAAAAAGGCAGATGATTATGCTTCTGCCTTAAAAAAAATGTTGCCAACCGGGCACAAGGAGTTAAGCAACAAAGGCTTATCTTTGGTTTTGGCGGTGCGGAAAGAGGATCATGATCAGGCCCTGAAAGTTCTTGAGGAATTAAAGGTTATGCTAAAAGAGGTAATATAGATGGAACAAGTGTCTTATAAAAAAGCGAATATTTTGGTGGTAGATGATATCAATGCTAATCTGATTATTCTTACTGAAATTATACGAAACGCGGGATATATTGCAAGACCGGTCACAAGTGCAGAACGGGCAATGAGCGCGATTGAGGCACTCTTTCCGCACATGATATTATTGGATATTTCTATGCCGAATATCAGCGGCTTTGAATTTTGCGCAAGATTAAAGAAAAGTGCGAGGACAAGAGACATTCCGATTTTATTTATCACATCCTGCTATTCGAGAGAAGAGAAAATGAAATGTTTTAAATTGGGGGCGGTGGACTATATTGCGCAGCCTTTTGATGTTGACGAAATAACCGTCCGAATTAATACACATTTGAAAATATATAAGATGCAGCAGGAATTGGAGTTCTATAACAAAAGGCTTCACAAAATAATCAATGGGCAGATACATAAGATCTATGAAGAGCAGAAAAATGTTATGTATGCTTTAACAAGGCTGGTTGAAATGCGTGATAATCGAATCAATCATTTGGAGAGAATCGGGAAGAACAGCAGGCTGCTTGCTATGGGGATGGAGCTGATGCCCCGATTTCGGGAGGAGGTATCTACCAGTTTTATCGAGACTATTGAACTTGCGGCCAAGCTTCATGATATCGGTAAGATTGCTATTAAAGACAGCATTGTCTTGAAACCGACAAAATTAACAAACGATGAGCTTGAGATTTTAAAAACACATTGTGAAATCGGTGCAAATGCTTTAAAAGAAATCTTTGATAAGAATGAGCAGAATCAATTTGGAAGAATGGCGATCAATATCGCCTGGGCGCATCATGAAAGCTGGGATGGATCCGGTTATCCGAGAGGATTATCGGGTACTGACATCCCTCTTTGCGCCAGAATCGTTACGTTGGTAGATTCCTATGATGTGTTGATCAGTGAGAAAAATGCTAAAACTGCTTATTTTCAAGAGAAATGTGTGGAAAGGATCAATATGGATGCAGGGACCAGATTTGATCCGGAGATTGTTAAGGTATTTAATAAAATATATAAGCAATTTCATTGATAATAAGAGGCTTCCATGGGAGGAATATTTCTACGTTTATATTCTTGACTATGACCGGCCAATACTTTAAGATTAACCTAGCCGCTATTTGATAAATCTGTAAATCGATTCGTATTGAATGGGCGGTTATGAAGATAATATATGCAAGTACGAGTAATAATAATGAAGATTTAAGTGTTATAAGTCCTTTTAAGATTTTGATATGGATAGGACCTTATATATATTCATGTTCATGGTTTTTATGTGACTTTTGACACTTAAATCAATAATGAATAAGAGAAAAAAATGGGGATTATAGTATGAGAAAAAAGCATGACATGTATATTGATTATGAACATTTCTATAGAAAACATAGGAGAAGAGGAGCTTCGAAGGCGTTTAAGGTTGTTTTAACCGTTGTACTGGCATCTGCAGTCGGTATGGCTGCTTTCTTTACTATAAAATCTCATATTAATTTTGATGGCGACAAATATTCAAAGCAAAAGGACTCCGCAGGAAACAACGGTGCGGAGGATAAAATTTCGGCTGTGAAAGACAATAGCGCTGGGAATCATGCTGCAGGAAATGACACTCCAGATCCTGAAAACGCCGGAATAAATTCCGGAAAGAATGCCGGGAGCGATTTTATGGAAACCGTGCAGACTCCTGCCGTTACTCCAGTGGTGCAGAATCCAGTAGATCCGATTTTTACGAAGGAACGTATCCCGGTTAAGGCGAAAGGAATCTATGTGACTTCTTCGAAGGCCGGCTCGGAAGACAGGAACCGGCTTATTGAGTTAGTCGATACCACGGAAATAAATGCTATGGTGATTGATGTAAAAGGGGATACCGGCAAAATTTCCTATCTTATGAACAGTCCGAAGGCACAGGGAATCGATGCGACAACGAATCAGATTGCCGACATGGAAGCGTTGGTAAGAGAATTAAAAGAAAAGGAGATCTATTTAATTGCCAGAATTGTTGCATTTAAGGATCCCTATCTTGCGGAGCAGAAACACGAACTGGCAATTAAGAATAAGGATGGTTCCCTGTATCGGGATAACAACGGGGAATGCTGGGTTAATCCATATAAAAAGGAAGTGTGGGATTATCTGGTCGAGGTAGCGACGGAAGCTGCCGCCATTGGTTTTGATGAGATCCAGTTTGATTATATCCGTTTTTCTACGGGACAGGGCATTGCAGATGCCGATTTTGGCAAAGAGGCGGGGACGAAAACCAAGGAAGACATCATTACTGAGTTTACAAAATATGCGTATGAGAAGTTAAAGCCACTTGGTGTATTTGTGGCGGCAGATGTCTACGGGACGATTATCAGCAGCAGTATGGATGCCGGATTGGTCGGTCAGAATTATGTGGAAATGTCAAAATACCTGGACTATATCTGTCCCATGATTTACCCTTCCCATTTTGGAAATGGAAATTATGGAATTGAATATCCGGATCTGGAACCACTTCTTATCGTACGTAAGGTTTTAAATGCTTCCAAAGAAAAGATTGCACAGATTCCGGAAGGGGAGCATCGTGCAATTGTCCGACCCTGGCTTCAGGATTTTACCGCTACCTGGATTAAGCATCATCAGACTTACAGCGGTAAAGAAGTACGGGCGCAGATTAATGGGGTATATGAAGCCGGATATGAGGAGTGGCTGTTATGGAATGCGGCAGCTAAATATTCGGTAGACGGGCTGCAGGCCAAGTAGCTGTATTTTTAGCGTTAACCTGTCTATTCGGTACGAATATATTTTGGATAAGAATAATATATATCTAGTATAAGTGACTTGGAGGTGTCCAATGGATAAGGCAATCCGTCAAAATACAAAAATATTATTCTTATTAAAGGGACTGTTATTTTCCTATATTATTACTGCATTTATTTTGCTTCTTTTGTCTTTTCTGATGTTAAAGTTTGATTTGTCCAGCTTGGTGATCAGCGGCGGAATTAATTTTGCTTATATTCTGTCTAACTTTCTTGCGGGATTCTATGTGGGGAAAAAGGCGGAGCTTCGGAAGTTTGTCTGGGGTATCGTGATGGGCGTTATGTATTTTGTTATTCTGATGCTGATATCCCTGATAATGAATCGTGTATCTCCAATTCCATTAGGGGGGCTTTTGACGGTACTGATCATGTGCGGCCTCAGCGGGATGCTGGGCGGGATGATAAGCTAAGGATGAGCATAGGTGCATAAGTGATGAATACCGGGAAATGGAATAGGATTATAGCGCATCAATCCGTTTGCTGCGATCATAATCCTATTTTATCGCGCTGAATTCATGTTACTGTTCACACCTGGGCAAAGTCTATCCTATGATTTCGTAAAATGATATCCGATAAGGAGTATTTGCATTCGTCGGTACTTTGGCTCCGTATTTTGGAGCCTTATGTACCGCTACGTAANNGCGAAAGCGTCTCCGATTCGGATATCATTTGTCAAAATCATAACATGGTATACATGGTGGGTGTGAACAGTAACGAATTCATGCCGTAATGCTCCGAAATTGCCCTGAAAGTGATTGTAATTTATTCTTGGATTGATTATACTATAGTTGGACTAGTCTGTTCTTAATAGATTAAAATATAAGAGTAAGCCGCGCAGACACAAACTTGTGATGCGTAAAAAGCTGCACAGAAGTGAGAAAGAAATATTGCTTTCACCAGGAAGAAATCTGCAAGCAGCTTCTTTCATTAAATTTTGTGCCGCCGTTGGCGGCGGAATGCGAGGAAGAATGAAAAATGAAAAAAGTTTTGATTACCGGAGCGGGCGGACAACTGGGACTTGCTGTAGACAGGGTGCTTCGGGATGCGAAGGATAATACAATTTATCGGACGGGCCAGGTCGGAGATGCCAAAGAGAATATTCTGCCTTTTGATATTACCGATGAGGCAGCAGTGAACTCTTTGATGAATGATTTGAAGCCGGATATCATTATAAATTGTGCGGCATTCACCGCGGTTGACCTATGTGAGAGTGAGGAAGACAGAGCATATCGTGTTAATGCTTTGGGACCAAAATTCCTGGCAATGGCTGCAAAGAGGATCGGCGCAAAGCTGGTTCATATTTCTACAGATTATGTTTATGATGGACAAGCCGGCAAGCCTTATATTGAGGGAGATGCTGCCAATCCGATCAGTGCCTACGGCAGGACAAAGCTGGCGGGGGATGAATTTGTGGAGAAATATTGTAAGAAATTCTTTATCCTACGTACTGCTTGGGTATACGGAGAAGGTAAAAATTTCGTAAGAACGATGCTGCGTCTGGCGGATAGCGGCAAGCAGCTCCGGGTTGTGGCAGATCAGCTCGGCACACCGACCAGTGCACTGGAAATAGCCAGAGTGATTGCATTTTTAATTCAGACCGAAAGCTACGGTCTCTATCATGCCACTTGTGAAGGAAGTACCAGCTGGTATGCCTTTGCAGTTGAGATAATGAAGGAAGCAGGGAAAGAGGTTCATATAGAAGCAATTTCGACATCTGAATATCCTACCCCGGCCAAAAGGCCGATGTATTCCGTACTGGATAATAAAGCACTTAGGGAAAGGCATGGGTATCTGATGAAGGATTGGAAGGATGCTTTTAAAGAATATTGGAAGGATTATCAGGAGGAAAAATGATGAAAACATATCTTGTTACCGGGGGCGCCGGATTTATTGGATCAAATTTTATATTGTATATGCTGAAAAAATATCAGGAGGAAATAAATATCATCAATGTTGACTGCCTGACCTATGCAGGAAACCTGGAGAATTTGAAGGAAGTAGAACATCGAAAGAATTATAAATTTCTTAAAGTGGATGTCTGTGATAAGAAAGCAATCCTTAATATTTTTCAAACCTATGATATTGACCGGGTCATCCATTTTGCAGCAGAAAGCCATGTGGACCGCAGCATCCGTAATCCGGAGGTATTCGTTAATACCAATGTCTTGGGCACCTTGAACCTTTTAAATGCAGCAAAGCTTGCCTGGGAAACAGAGGACGGCTTTAAACCGGGGAAAAAATATCTTCAGGTATCGACGGATGAAGTGTATGGTGCCTTGGAAGGAGAGGAAGGCTATTTCTATGAAACAACTCCTCTTGATCCGCACAGCCCATATTCCGCAAGTAAGACTTCCGCGGATTTAATGGTGAAATCCTATGTGGATACGTTCCATTTCCCGGCGAACATCACGAGATGCAGTAATAATTATGGACCTTATCAATTTCCGGAAAAATTAATTCCTTTGATGATTAATAATGCCTTAAACGGTAAGAAGCTTCCTGTCTATGGAACCGGTAAGAATGTCAGGGATTGGCTCTATGTTGAGGATCATTGCAAAGCGATTGATTTGGTGGCGGAAAAAGGAAGAGTAGGAGAGGTCTATAATGTCGGCGGACATAACGAGAAGAAAAATATCGAGATTGTTACAATGATAATCGATACTCTGTTAGAAATGCTTTCTGCCAAGGATCCGAGAAGAAAGCTGATTTCCCATGACTTGATTACGTATGTAGAGGATCGGAAGGGACATGATTTTCGATATGCAATTGCTCCGGACAAGATTAAAGCAGAACTTGGATGGGAGCCGGAGACACCGTTCTCCGAGGGTATAAAACGGACGATTGCCTGGTACTTAGAGCATATGGAATGGATGGAGCGGATAACGAAGGGCGAATATCAGAAATACTACGAGAAGATGTATCGGATGTAGCCGCAGGATGAATGGCACCCACTATCAATACGACAATTAATATATTTTCGGAAGGTATGCTTTCGAAAGAGAGGTTAGGACAGAATGAGATACGAAGAATTTACGATAGAAGGCCGTAATGCAGTAATCGAAGCTTTCCGTGCCGGGAAAACGATCGACCGACTGTTTGTTCTGGATGGAAATCAGGACGGACCGGTAAGAACCATCATAAGAGAAGCCAAAAAAACAGACGCAATCATTACCTTTGTAAAGAAAGAACGGCTGGATCAGCTATCTTCGACAGGAAAGCATCAGGGAGTAATTGCGTATTGCGCAGCTTATGAGTATGCGGAAGTGGAGGACATTTTAAAGGCGGCAGAAGAAAAGAAGGAAGACCCATTTATTATTTTACTGGATAATATAGAGGATCCGCATAACCTTGGAGCTATGATTCGTACCGCTCATCAGGCCGGCGCCCACGGGATTATTATACCAAAGCGCCATGCAGTAGGACTTACGGCAACGGTTGCCAAAACTTCTGCAGGAGCAATTAACTATCTTCCGGTAGCAAAGGTTACTAATTTATCCAATACAATAGAAGATTTAAAGAAAAAAGGGCTATGGTTTGTTTGCGCCGATATGGACGGTGAGCTGATGTATAAGATGAATTTGAAAGGCCCGATTGGATTGGTAATCGGCAGTGAAGGGGAAGGGGTTGGCCGGCTGGTCAAAGAAAAATGTGATTTTACCGCTAAGATTCCGATGTATGGTAAGGTGGACTCTTTAAATGCTTCCGTAGCAATGGGGGTTCTTACTTATGAAATCGTCAGACAGAGATTAAGCTAAAAGGATGATAAGCTTTGACAAAGGATTGCCTATTGGCGAGTGGTTATAATATTGTATTTGCCTGGAAGGATTAAAATGCTCTTCTGCTCTAAAACGGAATCTGCCGGTTGGATAATCTTTGACCGGAGATGGAAAAGATAGTAGAAAAAATGCGTTTAGGTGAATAAGGAGGCAGCAAGTATGACATCAAGTACCGAATTTGATATCCTATCCGATAATGAAATTGTCTCTTTGATCCGTGAGGGAAATCAATCCGCCATGGATTATCTCTTAGAGAAGTACAAATATCTTGTTAGAAATAAAGCGAAGGCATTGTTTTTAATCGGTGGTGACCGGGATGATCTGATACAGGAAGGCATGATTGGTTTATATAAGGCGGTCCGGGACTTTCAAAGCGATAAAGACAATTCTTTCTTTAACTTTGCGGATCTTTGTATTTCCAGACAAATTTATAGCGCGATCAAAGCTTCGAATCGGAAAAAGAACATACCGCTGAATACATATATCTCCTTATATGCACCAGCTTATGGAGAAAATAGTGATTCAGAGGAAAAGGAAACGTTAGTTGACATAATCCATCAAAAAAATGTATCGAATCCTGAAGAATTAGTTATTGACAAAGAGAATACTAGTATGATAGAATATGAACTTGTAAGGCGTTTGAGCAACTTGGAAAAACAGGTTCTAGACTTATATATGCAGGATTTAAAATATATACAGATTGCGGAAGTTCTTGGAAAAGAGCCAAAGACAATCGACAATGCATTGACCAGGATTAAGACGAAGTTAAATCAGGTACTCAAGGATATGTAATGCTGTTGTAGCTCAGTCGGTAGAGCACCTCATTGGTAATGAGGAGGTCAGCGGTTCGAGTCCGCCCAACAGCTTAACGGAAAATGTAGTAAAATCAAGGGTTCGCCAAGGGTTCGCGGATCTTTGAGGGAAATTAGGAGCACTCGGTTGAGTGCTTTTTTTTGATGTAATGGGGTTTATCTGGGTTTAATATAAAAAATATGGGTCTCAAATTAATGAGACCCATATAATAATCAAGCTTTTCGTTTCAATAAATTATCTAATGTATCTGCAGCTTTTTCATCTGATTTCTTTAGACTATGAGCGTATATATTCATTATGGTGCTGGTTTGAGCATGGCCAAGCCTGGCCGACACGGTCCGGATGTCACATTCTCAGAGATCAGCAGTGTAGCAGAGATATGCCGGAAACCATGAAGGGGGATGTCTGGCTGCTGACCAGCAGAATCAGCAATCACCAGATCCGTAACCGGTCCGGGGAACATTAAGTCGCGAATGGAATTTCTATTCTTGGGTACCTTTGTAATTGTTTCCTTACCTGTATAGCCGGTTGATTTAGTCACACTGATCGTTTTATTATCAAGATCTAAATCATCCCAGGTTAAAGCTATCAATTCGCCCCTACGGAGCCTTCCGAATAAATCCAGGTTAAAGAATACCTTAAGCTGCGTCGGAATGCTTCTGGTCTCCGTGTAAGCTTCTACATGATACTTCTTGTCGGTGTCATCTACCCTGTCATGTGCCTTATATGTTGTGGGATTTGGTAAAGCTTGAGATAGAAGAAAGTTGGTATTGACAAATCACAGTAAATCGTAATATAATAGCATTGCTGTTTGAAACAGACGGTTATCATCGAGGCGTGGCTCAGCTTGGCTAGAGCGCTGCGTTAGGGACGCAGAGGTCGCAAGTTCAAATCTTGTCGCCTCGATTCAAAGGATAGGAGAGGGGGATTTGAACTCGTTCAAATCTTGTCCTCGATTCAAAGTGTAGGAAGAGAAATTCGAAATACGAGGATAATAAACGGAAAGTATAGAGTTGGTATTGCGATGCGATATCGGCTCTCTTTTTTATAAAAAACCATTCTATTTATTAACTTTTTCCCGCGATTTGTCCAGTGCATTACTTGTATTTTTATAGAATAAATTCTAAGGCAGGCAGTGATTTTATGCCGAATTTCTCATCCGGAAGGCAAGGAAAGTTATTGTTCACACCTGGGCAAAGTCTATAATATAATAAAAGCGGAATGAGGAAATGCAAGCGAGCTTGCAATTTCCGAGTGGAGTGACAAGATCATGAACAAATCTAGCCAAGCAGCCCTTATACGAGGAGTACGGAGGTAATCATGGATATTAAGGTAAACAATATGCAGGCATTAAATCAGGTTGAGACGAAAAAGCCGGTGCAGGAAGCAGACGGTTCTTTTAAGTTTGCTTTAATATCAAATATTGAAGAGCATGATCTGCAGGCGAGGCTAAATGCCATGCTGGAGGAGATCACTTTGCAGGGTAAGAAACTGGCAAAGCGTATGGACCTAACAGATATGAAGTGTTACCGGGAGCTGATCCGGGGCTTTTTGAACGAGATCGTGAATCGCTCTCACAAATTTTCAAGGGAGAACTTTCTGGACCGAAAAGGCAGACACCGGGTTTATACCATGATCAAGCTTGTGGATCAGAACCTGGATGAGCTGGCAGCAGAATTAATTAAAGAGGAAAAAGATAATTTAGTGATTTTAGATAAGATAGATGAGATCAGAGGATTGTTGTTAGATATCCTGACATAGAATATGCCTTTTGCGAATGGGGTGATAGAATGCAAGGCTTCCAACAAATCGTAGGGCACGAAAGTGTCATACAGCATCTACAGAATGCAATAGAGTCCGGTAAAGTTTCTCATGCCTACATTCTGCATGGGGAAGAGGGCAGCGGTAAGAAAACACTGGCGGCTGCATTTGCAAAGACATTACAGTGTGAAGAAGGCAGCAGGTCTTCCTGTAACCACTGTATATCCTGCATGCAGGCAGATTCGAACAACCACCCGGACATCCTATGGGTAACCCATGAGAAAGCCAGCATAGGTGTGGATGACATAAGGAATCAGGTAAATGGAGATATTCAAATCAAACCTTATAGCCGCCGCTATAAAATATATATTATCGATTCGGCGGACAAGCTGACGGAGGCGGCACAGAATGCGCTGCTTAAGACAATGGAGGAGCCGCCGGAGTATGCAGTAATCATACTTCTGGTGAATAATATAAATCGTTTACTTCCAACGGTATTATCAAGAGCGGTTTTGCTTAGCTTAAGGCCGGTCGATAAGCAACTGATCAAAGAGTTTTTAATAACGCGGCATTTTGTACCGGATTATATGGCCAGGCTTGCGGCTGATTTTTCCGGAGGAAATGTAGGAAAAGCGATCAAATATGCCTCTTCGGAAGAATTTGAGAAGACGAAGGATGATGTGCTTCATATCTTAAAATACATGGATGATATGGAGATTTATGAGATTATCTCCGGTATAAAGACAATTGCAGCCAATAAAAGCTCGATTGACGATTATCTGGACCTGATTCTGCTATGGTACCGGGATATCTTAATGCTAAAAGCCACAAATGACCCAAATCTATTATTATATAAAGAGGAATATCAATTTATTAAAAAGCAGGCGAACATTCGAAGCTATGATGAAATCGAAAATATTATAAATGCAATTGATAAGGCAAAACTTAGATTGAGGGCAAATGTTAATTTTGATATTACAATCGAATTGATGCTGCTTACGATAAAGGAGAATAGCAATGGTTAATGTGATTGGAGTGAGATTTCGCAAGGCAGGTAAAATCTATTTTTTTGATCCTGCCGGTTATGATATTAAGCAGAGTGACAATGTAATTGTTGAAACCGCCAGGGGGATTGAATACGGGAAGGTGGTTCTAGGACCGAGGGATGTGGAGGAGGATAAGATTATTCAACCGCTGAAGCCGGTGATCCGTATCGCAAACGCAGAGGATGATGCGATTGAACAGAGAAATAAAGATAAGGAAAAAGACGCTTTTGTGATATGCTTAGAGAAGATCAAGAAGCATGGACTGGAAATGAAGCTGATTGACTGCGAATATACCTTTGACAACAATAAAGTACTGTTTTACTTCACTGCGGACGGAAGAATTGATTTTCGGGAGCTGGTTAAGGATTTGGCCAGTGTATTTAAAACAAGGATAGAGCTTCGCCAGATCGGCGTAAGGGACGAGACCAAAATTGTAGGAGGAATCGGGATCTGCGGAAGAAGATTGTGCTGCCACGAATTTTTATCGGAATTTGCGCCGGTATCGATTAAGATGGCGAAGGAGCAGAATCTTTCCCTGAATCCGACAAAGATATCCGGTGTATGCGGAAGATTAATGTGCTGCTTAAAAAATGAGGAAGAAGCCTACGAGGATTTGAATAGCAGACTACCCAATGTGGGAGATTATGTAACGACCTCCGACAGCTTAAAAGGGGAAGTACAGAGCGTGAGTGTATTAAAGCAGCTGGTGAAAGTGATTGTTACGTTAGAAAACGATGAAAAAGAAGTACGGGAATATAGGGTGGATGAATTAAAATTTAATAAGAAAAAGAAGAAGGATAAGGATAAGGCGGTTATTGAAGATGAAGAGTTGAAGGTCCTGGAGCTTTTGGAAAAGAAGGAGGGAAAATCCCTTCTAAATGATGACTAATATGGACGAAGCAAAGGGGCTTCTAAAGCCGGAGGAAAGGTTAGACAGCCTTCATAGAAAAAATTATCAAATTATTCAAAATGTTAATAAGTTTTGCTTTGGAATGGATGCCGTGCTGCTTTCCGGATTTGCCAGGGTAAATCCGGGGGAGCGGGTTCTGGACCTGGGTACGGGAACCGGAATTATCCCGATTCTTTTAGAAGCAAAGACCGAGGGAAAGCATTTTACCGGTCTTGAGATTCAGGCGGAAAGTGCAGATATGGCAAAGCGCAGTATAAGGATCAATCACCTTGAAGATAAAATTGATATAGTTGTAGGAGATATCAAGGAGGCCTCTTCTGTTTTTGGATTGGCTTCCTTTGACGTTGTTACAAGTAATCCGCCTTATATGAATTATCATCATGGTTTGGTTAATCCGGATCAGGCAAAGGCAATCGCAAGGCATGAGATCCTATGTACCTTAGAGGACGTAATTCGGGAGGCTTGCAGGGTACTTAAGCCAAATGGAAGGTTTTATATGGTCCACCGGCCATTTCGTCTGGTTGAGATTTTAAACACCTTAAGCACCTATAAATTAGAGCCGAAGCGATTAAAGCTGGTACACCCTTATGTAGATAAGGAACCGAACATGGTTCTGATCGAATGCCTGAAGGGCGGAAGATCCAGACTTACCGTAGAAGCGCCTCTGATTGTATATCAGAAGCCCAATGTCTATACCGATGAAATTTACGATATCTATGGATATTAGAAGGAGTTAGCGGCTATGTCCGGAATGCTATATTTATGTGCCACCCCAATCGGCAATTTAGAGGATATTACCTACCGGGTAATTCGAACGCTGAAAGAGGTGGATCTGATTGCAGCAGAGGATACGAGGCACAGTATCAAATTGCTGAATCATTTTGAAATTAAGACGCCGATGACCAGTTATCATGAATTTAATAAAGTTGATAAGGCAAAATATCTGGTAGAGCAGTTGAAAGGCGGCACGAATATTGCTCTGATAACGGATGCCGGTACCCCGGGTATTTCAGATCCCGGGGAGGAATTAGTAAGACAAGCTTATGAAGCCGGGATTGGCGTCACTTCGCTGCCGGGAGCCTGTGCAGCAATTACCGCGCTGACCTTATCCGGACTTTCAACAAGGAGATTTTGCTTTGAAGCATTTTTACCTTCGGATAAAAAGGACAGGCTCAGAGTCTTAGAGGAATTGAAAAAGGAAACAAGAACCATTATTCTATATGAAGCACCTCACAAGTTATGTAAAACATTACATGAATTATACGAGATCTTAGGCAATCGAAAAGTTACTGTTGTCAAAGAACTTACAAAGAAATATGAGACAGCTTGGCAGACGACAATCACTGCTGCGATAACCCATTTTGAGGCGGAGAATCCCAGGGGGGAATATGTATTGATTATGGAGGGAAAATCCCTGCAGGAAATCGAGGCACAGGAGCAGAGCCGATGGGATGCGATCACGATAGTAGAACATATGCAGATTTACACAGATAAGGGACTGGATAAGAAAGAGGCAATGAAGGCTGTTGCAAAAGATAGGGGAATAAGCAAGCGGGAAGTTTATCAAGTGCTTATCCAAGAGGATTCTTAGGAGAGATGATCTGTCTTTTGGAGGTGAATTTGTGTTACGTGGGGTATTACGTACAAAGGTAGGTAGAATTATTGTTTTAATTCTAATATTGGTGCTGGGTATTA
>DOWG01000245.1 GCA_003519685.1 Lachnospiraceae bacterium | reverse complement strand
ATCGCTTTGAGGAGAAATGCCGCCACCTGGATTATTTATGTAGCCCTGAGCTGCCGGTGCGAATACATTTATTAACATAAGGAAAGCGGTAACAATAAGAACTTTTTTGAAATTTTTCATCATAATAACCATGCCCTTTCTTGACGGCCTGCAAACTTTGCGCCGCAGGCTCAAATTTGCGTGTGAAAAATTTATTTTTCACACTGACTCCTTTAGATACAAATAGCTTTATTGGTATTCATATTATAATACCTTTAATTACAAAATACCATGTCGTATTTNNGTATTTTTGTTTTTGATAGGATAAAATGTAGTCAAACCAGTTGATGGGATTTTGGGAGAAAGATATGAAAAAGGAATATAGCGATATCATAACACAGGTTCAGATGGCCAATCAGCTTCAGAAAGGGTTGGATCGGAAGGAGTTCACACTTTACTATCAGCCGGAGTTTGATTTGAAAACACTTGAAATCGTTGGCGTTGAAGCTTTGGTGCGATGGTATCAGCCGGAGATCGGATTTATCTCACCGGAGGATTTTATCCCGGTGGCTGAAAAATCAAAATTGATTTACAAGTTAGAGCAATGGATTATCAAAAAGGCACTGAGCCAAAAACTGCAATGGGAAAAAGACGGATTTAGCCAATTAGAACTATCGATTAATTTGTCAAGTAAAACCTTGGAAAGCGAATGCTATTTTAATAAAATAGAGAAAATTATTTCATCTTATAAAGTGGATTATTCTAGAATAACAATAGAATTAACAGAAACAATGAATTTGACTAATTTAAATTACGTGGCAGATCGATTAAAAAGACTGAAAAAACTAGGAATAAAAATAGCCTTGGACGACTTTGGTACCGGATTTTCATCGCTGAATCATCTGCGGACATTGCCGGTTGATATCATTAAGATCGATAAAAGCTTTATTCAGCCGCTATCGCAGAATAATAGGGAAGCAATTATTACAAAAAACATGATTACGATGGCGCATGAATTAGATTACAGAGTGGTTGCCGAAGGAATTGAAATGCAGGAACAATATGATTTCTTAATACAGAATTGCTGTGAAAGAGGACAAGGCTTTCTTCTATGCATTCCGATACCGGAAGACAAATTAGGCAGGCTGATAAAGGTCTGTAAATATAAAAAAGAGATTGCGGTTTAACAAACGGTTAGCTAAAAAAGTTATTGATGAAAAGATAATCTTTTCTCAAAATAAAGTGTATGGGGATACACGCACAGGGACTCTTCATTAAAAGGGTCCTTTTTTATGGAAAAATTGGAGGGGATAGGATATAATGATAAGAAAGTCAGAAGGAGGAGAAGAAGAATGGATAAGAATCAGGTTGCTTTAACACCGCCTATGGGGTGGAATAGCTGGGACTGCTACGGTGCTTCGGTTACGGAAGAAATTCTTAAAAAGAATGCCGATTATATGAGCACAAATTTAAAGAAATATGGCTGGGAGTACATCGTATGTGATATACAATGGTACGAGCCCAGAGCAAAATCTACCGAGTATAATGCTTTTTTTCCATTGGAAATGGATTCGTACTCCAGGTTGATCCCTGCGGTGAAGCGCTTTCCGTCAGCAGGAAATGGACAGGGATTTCGACCAATCGCAGACTATATTCATAGCTTGGGGCTCAAATTCGGCATTCATATCATGCGGGGAATTCCCAGACAGGCGGTACATCAGGCTGCGGCTATCAAAGGAACAACCGCTACGGCAAGGGACATCGCCCATCCCTATTCAATTTGCTCCTGGAATACGGATATGTATGGGGTAAATCCGGATGCGGATGGGGCGCAGGAATATTATAACTCTTTATTTGAGCTGTATGCGCAGTGGACCGTGGACTATGTAAAGGTAGACGATATCTGCGTAACCGAATATAAGCCGCACGATCCTTATTCTGCGAGGAGAGAAATTGAAATGATACGAAAGGCGATCGATCACTGCGGACGACCGATGGTATTAAGCCTTTCACCGGGACCGGCAGTATTGTCGGAGGCAGAGCATTTAAGTGAGTATGCGAATATGTGGAGGATGACGGGGGATTTCTGGGACAATTGGGATCAGCTGTACCGCATGTTTGACTATTGTAATGACTGGAGTCCATTTGTTAAGGAAGGCTGCTGGCCGGACTGTGATATGCTTCCGCTTGGGCGGATTGGCATAAATACACCGGGGCATAATCCAAACGAACGAGATACAAATTTTACGAGAAATGAGCAAATTACCATGATGACGCTATGGTGTATCTTCCGTTCCCCTTTAATGATCGGATCTGAGTTGACCGCTTTGGATGATTGGACAGTTAATCTTCTGACGAATGAAAAAGTTCTGCGGTTATTAAAATGCTCCCGCGGTGCCAGACAGGTATTTCGAAGCTATGATACGGTTATCTGGCTAAGCGACGGTGAAGACGGAAGTAAGTACATAGCCTTCTTTAATACGGGTTTTTCAAAGACAGCACCGGGTATCAATTTCATGAACCTCGGAATTAGGGGAACATATGAGATGATTGATCTATGGAGTGGTGAGACGGCGGGAGAGTATCAGCAAAGGATTACTACGGAAGTAGATATTCATGGAGCAAGGCTGTTTCAGCTGCGAAAGAAAAGCTAATTCTATTCAATATAGTCAAACTACAAAGGAGGCATTCATTTGGACATTCAATCTTCAATTAATGAGAAGGAAACGGCACGAACAACAAAGCGATTATTTATTGGATGTTTTTATACGTTTTTTGTAAATGGCGGTCTTGCTCTGATCCTTGGGGCAATCCTTCCTTTTATGAAAGCAACCTATAACCTCAACTATCAGACAGCCGGATTGCTGCTTTCATTTCATTCGGTCGGAAATCTTGTATCCAGCTTTACAGGGGGCATCCTTCCGGTATACCTTGGCAGGAAGAAAAGCATTCTCCTGTTTAGCAGTATGGGTTTCCTGGCTTTTCTATTAATGACATTAACCGGCAATCCATTCCTTTTGTTGCTTGCTTTTTTCATGACCGGCATGAACCGGGGAGCCGTCAGCAATTTTAACAACACCATGATCAATGAGATCGCAACCGGAAAAGGCTGGGCATTGAATTTATTACATAGTATTTTCGCGGTCGGCGCTTTGGTATCTCCGTTTATCGCTTTATTCTTTACAAAAAATGATCCGGATGGCTGGATTTACGCAGCGCTGGTTTTAGCCTTCTTTTGTCTGACCGAGCTAATCGTATACGGAAGAATGCAGATACCAAATAATGTTCCTCTGCCAAAAGAGCGTAAAAAGGCAGATCTCGGTTTCCTGAAAAATAAATATTTTCTTACCGCCAGCGGAATCTTGTTCTCCTATATGTGTGCCGAGCAGGCGATTAATGGATGGCTGGTAACTTATTTTAAGGACTCCGGTATTATGAGTGGAAATCTTGCACAAAGTATGGCAAGTCTGCTCTGGCTTACTATTCTAATCGGACGTCTGATTTGTGCTTATCTTTCCAGTAAGATAAAAAAGTCAAGACTGTTGTTACTGAATGCTTTTGGGTACCTGATCTTCTTTATTGTTCTACTGTTTAGCCGGACAATGGCTCCGGCTGTTACCGGAATTATTGGAGTCGGATTCTTTATGGCGGGGCTGTGTCCAACGACGATGGCAAGTGTTGGTGAAATTATAAAAGAATATCCTCTTGCTCTTAGTTTCCTCCTAACCTTTTCCGGGCTCGGAGCTGTTTTAATGCCTGCAATTATTGGAAGCGTAGCCGATACCGTAGGGATCCTAGGCGGGATGAGTGTTGTTATTATAGCAGTAGTAATAACAGTTGCATTGATTATATACAATGCCGTTATCTCGAAGAACTTGGAGATATCCTAGCAAAATACCACAGTAGAAGCGGATTAAAAAGCAGATATTATATAAAAAACCGGGGCTGTAGCAAGACGTATGAACGTCGTAACAGCCCATTGTCTACATAATATCTGCTTTTAATCCTATATAGAAAATCAGAGGAGGTTTTTTGCTATCAATTAACTTGGTGAAAGGTTAGAGCCTACTATTTCATAACATCACGATAGATTTTATCAACTATTTCATTTAAGCTTAAATCTTTATGAAGACAAACTTCGGGAATGCTATCTAAAAAATCCTTATCCATCCACCATTCTCTCATTTCCTTTTCTCCGAATTCATGAGCATTTGGTTTATGTTGATGCCGGGCTAAAGTTTCTTCGAAGGGAATATCAAAATAGTATGCGAAAATATGGTTGTTAAACTCTTTCAATAAATTTTCAAATAGCTGTTTATACCATTTGGAATTTAAAATGCCTTCTAAAATTACAATCTTGCAATGACTTTTCCCATATTGCGCAAGCTCAAATAATAACTGATTTGCTTTTGGGTTTGGCCCGTCTTTTACAAATAGCATTTCTCTTCTAACGATATCTTGCGAGATGAGCATTGTACCATAACCAAATTTCCTTTGTAATGCTTTCCCTGTTGTTGTCTTACCGCTTCCGGAATTACCTCGTAATATGATTAACTGTGCTGCACGATCCATCCTTTATTTCACCTCAATTTATTAAAAACGTTTAGCTAAATGCATATTCAATTTCGATTTCTGGTTTTGCTTTTTCTATTTTATAAGGATTTGTCCCCTTTCTTATCATTTCGATCCGTTCACATATCAGACACCCCATAGAATGTTTTGCTCCTCTCCTTTAATCAAAATCTTGCTTTCCTAATTATACTTTTCCTAATATAGGAAGTCAATCCGCACAATAAGATAGAGTTGATGCAATATTATAAATAGCATATTCAATTAGTGCTAAATATTTATATAATGAGTTGAATAAAGAAAGTCAGATAATATATTTTTGCAAAACAAAGAAGTATATAAAGTTATTTGACAACTATTACAAATAAAGGTATTATAATCTTATAATTTCCATCAAAAAGACGGTTACATAGTGTTATATAGTAGCGGTATTTGTGCAAGTCAGATACCGCCAGAGAGAAAAATAGGGGATAGCAAATAAAAATTATTATTACGATTTCATGCCATTTTCCAATTACAACCCTATAGTTTGTTTGCCGAGGAAGTGTTTCCATGAAAAGAGAGTTTAAATTATATTCGAGAATACTATGCTCCATAATATTATGCATCGTATTCGTGCCGCTCTCCGGCTGCCAGAATCAAAGTGAGCAGATCTATCAGCTTTATACGGGTGAACCGGAAAACATACTGAAGAATATGGATGTTCCAAGTGCGGAGAACTCTAAAGACGAAAAACAAGAAGAGATTGATGAGATAGAGGGAGAGCTGACGATCTATGATTGGATTCCCCTACGTGATACTTTTTATCAATGGATTATCACAGCCTTTAATAAAAAATATCCCAATGTACATATCACATTGAACGGGCCGAAAGAAAAGTACTCCGCTGTATCCGAGTATGCAGCCAGGGTTTCGGTCGACTTAATGAGTGGATCCGCTGGAGATGTTATCGGTGTGAGTCAAATGCCTTATATACAATTTGCCAAAAACAACCTTTTTGAGGATTTATATCCTTATATGAAAAACGATCCAGAGTTTTATGAAGAGGACTACTATACCAATATACTTAAGGCAATGGAGTATGAGGATAAACTATATGCAATACCAATGGGTTTTTTCTATAAGAGTGTTCGATTCAATCGGACCTTTCTAGAGCAAAATCAGATAGAAGTACCGAAAATCGATGCAATCGATTATAAAGGCATAATAAGTATATATCATAAGATTGCTCCGAATAATGACAGGCTGATTCTGTCACGATATTTTAATTCAATCATTCTTGAAGAAAACGAATATAGCAGGTTTTTAGATGAGAAAAATAGCAAAGCATATTTTGATTCGCAGGAATACATTGATTTTTTGAATGAGATGAAAAGCATTCAGTGGCCTTCAGAGGAAGAGCGCAGAGAACTATTCTGCACGATGGAAGAGTGTGCGGATACTCTGGGTGAGAATGACCTCTGTCTTTTTGTTTCTAACCATTATCAACTAGAAAGAAATGCGAAACTATTCTATGAGCATCCATCGAATCTGACCTTACCAATACCGTTATCTGCATCCAATGGTGATAAGGAATTTTATAGTCCGGATAGAATTTTATCGATTTCATCCTCCTCGAGGAATAAAGACCTGGCATGGAGCTTCATTCGATTTTGCATTGAGGAGAAGCCGGAGAAAGTGCTGAATGACAGAGATAACTGGTTGCTGGGGGGGTACCCAATCAATAGAAATAATACATTGAAGATGTTGGAGAATGCATTTGGAGAGGGGAAAGAGGAAGCCATTCGAAAAATTGATCAATGGAATTCAGATCGAAACGAAATAAACATTTTAAGCCATACCTATATATTATTTGATGAGATTAAGAAAATTACCGATGAGTTTTATGAAGGAAGATTGACAGCAGAGGAATGTGCGCGACAGGTGCAGGAGCGGGCGGAGATTTATCTGAAGGAATAAATAACAGGAAAGGGAATGTTTGTATTGAGGAAAACGAAGAAGGTTATATCGGTATTGTTCTGTATCCTATTGGTATTTTTCTCCGGATGCCAAAATCAAAATGAACAGATCTATCAGGGTTACATCAATGATTCTGAAAATATGCTACGGAATATAGATATTTCAACTGAGAAGGCTTCCGGAAGTAGTGATGAGAAAGTTATTGATGAGACTCCCGGAGAGTTGACGATTTATGTTTATTTTCCCAGATGGGCTGGTTTCTATGATTGGATGATTGCGGCATTTAACGAGCAGTACCCCAATGTGCGGGTTTCGGTAAAGACGCAAATGGAAAACAATACTATGCTGTCCGAGTATTCAGCAAAGCTTTCGGTTGACTTAATGAGCGGGTCGGCAGGAGATATTATTGAAGTAGGCGAAATGCCTTATATTCAATATACGAAGAACAATCTCCTGGAGGATTTATATCCCTATATGGAGAGCGACCCCGAGTTTCATCCCGAGGATTATTATACTAATTTTTTGGAAGCAATGGAATATAAGGATAAATTATATGTTATGCCGATGAGCTTTTTTTATAAATGCGTCCGCTTCAATAAAACCCTTTTGGAAGAAAATCATATAGAAGCACCGGAAGGTGATTCGGTGAATTATAAGGAGATATCGGACATCTATCACAAAATCGCCCCGAATAATAATAAGCTGGTTATATCGCGGTTTTGGGGTCAATACATTTTAGAAGATATCGAAAATATCAGGTATTTGGATGAGGAGCAGAGCAGGGCGGATTTTAATTCCCAGGAATTCATGGATTTTTTAAATGAAATGAAAAGTATCCGATGGCCCTCTGAGGAAGAGTTAAGGCTTTCGCAGTTCAATTTTGCGGGTGAAGATTACTGGGATAGGACGGATGAAAATGATCTCTGTCTTATTGTAGCTTCATTTTATCATATGGAAAGAAATGCGAAGCTGTTTTATGAGCATCCATCGAATCTGACCATTCCGATACCCCTATCCGCATCCAACGGTGATAAGGAGTTCACATGTCCGGATAAGGATCTGGCGATATCATCAAGTTCAAAGAATAAAAACCTGGCATGGAAATTCATCCGGTTCTGCATTGAAGAAAAACCGCTCGAAGTGCTGAAGGATGATAATCTTTGGCCGATAACCGGAATGCCAATTAACAGAAACAACACATTAAAGCTTTTGAAAGCTGCTTTTGGGGAGGACAATGAAGAGGCTGTTGAAATGGTTGACAGATGGAATTGGGAGAGAAACAGCGAAGGTTTTATTACATGCAGGGGGGTATTGGATGAAGCAATAAGGGGAACTCTTAGGGAATTTTATGAAGGAAGATTGACAGCAGAAGAATGTGCGAGACAGGTACAGGAACGGGCGGAGATTTATTTGAAGGAATAGAGAGAGAGATATGGGGGATACCGAGGTATTTTACAAAAATGGATTTAGTGCCGTCATATTCAGTACGGTCATGGAACGCAGTGTAGTAGGAAATATCTTTCGTATTAATGAGGAAAAGATAGAGGAGGAGCTTGCCAAGTATACGAAGCTGGTTTCATCAGATTTACTTCTGTTACATTTGCCTGGTTGTATCTTCACTGCTATTAGGGATAAAAGCTTTATTGATTTTATCGTAGAGTACAGCATGAAAGAATGTAAATTGGATGAAAGCTTCGAGGCGGAGAGAATGACCGGACTTCTGGGAAATACGGAAACTATGGATGCGCAGGCAGAATCTATATATCAAAAAGTGATGGAGCTGTTTGGCTGACCTCACATTCAACATAGGGGGAAAATTAGAATGAAACGTGGCAAATCAACATATCTGTATTGGATATTCTTACTGCCAAGCTTGGCGGGGGTTATGCTTTTCTATTGCATTCCGTTTCTTTATTCTTTTTACTATGCATTGATTGATAACCTTGGCAGCAGAAACTTCGTGGGTTTTCGTAATTTTGAGGCGGCATTGAAAAATGATCTGTTCCTTCGTGCGGCGGGGAATACGTTGGTATTCATCGGTATAGCGGTACCGCTGGGAATGGTGATTGCGCTATTGCTTTCCATCTGTCTCCAGAAGATGGAACGGGGCAGGATGGCGGTTACAATTACTATTCTGCTTCCTTTGATTATTCCCTCCGGTACGATTGTGTATTTCTGGAAGGTACTGTTTGAGAATAATGGACTGGTGAATGAATTGCTGTTGAAAGCAGGAGTATCCTATGAATGGATCATCGGTCATGAATGGAAGATGGGTATTTTAGTTCTGATTTTTCTCTGGAAGAATGTCAGTTATAATGTAGTGCTTTTTTGGTCAGGGCTGAATTGGATCCCAAAAAATTACTATGAGTTGATGGAGATGGAGGGAGGAGGCGCTTTCTCCAAGTTCTTCCGTGTTACTCTGGTTTACCTTTCTCCCACTACCTTTGTGGTACTTTTAATGTCGATTGTCAATTCCTTCCGGGTATTTAAGGAAGTATATATTCTCTATGGAGGCTATCCTTCAACAGAGATTTATATGCTCCAGCATTATATGAATAACCAGTTCCTGTCGTTAAGTATGCAAAAGCTTGCGAGTGCCGCTTACATCATGTTCTTAGTGATAGGGATTGTACTTTGGATATTATACCGTACACAGAAGAAACTGACGGACAGTTTTCAATAGGGGGAATGGATGGTATGAAACGAAAGGTAATGAAAGGGTTTATTATATTGATTGTTGCATTGGCGGCATTCATCGCAGTATTTCCGATATTCTTTACCCTAATGAATTCTTTTATGTCGGAGCAGGAAATCCTGGACCGGTATACGAAAGAGATTACGGAAAGCAATGCAGCAGATTTTGTTGCCAATGGATTGCACTATGTAAGATTTGGACTCTTTCCGGAGAAGTTCACCTTGGGGCAGTATCATAAATTGCTTACCACGGGACCGGAATACTTCAGGATGTTCTGGAATTCCGTACTTCTTATTGTACCGATCTTGCTTGGACAATGCCTGATTGCTCCATTAGCAGCCTATGCCTTTGAAGAGATGCGTTTTAAGGGAAAAGAGGTTATTTATTTCACGTATCTGATTGTGATGCTCATGCCCACGCAGATTTTGCTGGTACCTAATTTTATCGTGGCAGACTGGCTGGGAATAAGGGACAGCTATCTGGCGATTATTCTTCCGGCTATGTTCCATCCCCTTGGTGTCTTTCTGGTACGCCAGCAGTTGAAAGCCTTCCCGAAGGAGTGCGGTGAGGCGGCAAGAATTGATGGGGCGGATGAATGGAACGTATACACAAAGATCGTAAGACCGAACCTAAATTCAGTCGTTGCGGCATTCTTTGTATTGCTCTTTGCAGATAATTGGAACATAATCGACCAGGCGGTGGTCTTTATCGATAGTACTTATAGGATGCCCTTGTCAGTCTTCTTGGGTAATGTGGTGTCACAGGCACCGGGAATATTCTTTGCAGTCTCCGTTTTCTATATGATACCTGCATTACTGGTCTTTGCTTTCGGACAGGACTATCTGGCTCAGGGGATCGACCTGTCCAGCTTGAAGTATTAGAGGGCAGAGAAAATGAATGATATTCTTTTAAACTTTGAAAGGAGCATGGTTACAAAGATGAAGAAGAGCAGAAAGATAGCGATTATCATTGGCGGAATTTATCTGGTGCTTGTTATAATAGCGACGGTATATTGCCAGAGGACTTACTATTCCAATCTTCCGACGGCATATCTGTCAAAGCCTGCCCGTGCGCAGATCGATTATGAAGGTAGAAAGCCGAAATCTCTGGCAGGAGTAGAAGGAAATGTATATGACAGAACTCTGCCCAGGACCTGCCTTTATGACGATGGAACAGGGAAAATGAAGGTGAATATGATAACGGAGGAGGAAGGACCTTGGGGGAAACGTTATAAGATCAAGCAGACAGACGTGATTTATTGGCCCAAAGACAGTGGCTCAGAGAATATTGTTGTGCTGTGGAGGATGGATGACAGTCTGCCCATTGCTGCGGATATCGACAGTGAGTATGTGTATGAGGGAATGGAGGTCAAGCTGCAACTAAGATGAAGAGATAGATATAGTTTATAAAACATATCCATTTCATCGTCCCTTTTGTTCCCTTTGCTTTTTCTGTAGTTTTTTGGATAGATGATTCGAGACTTTTGTCTTTTGAAGAATACGGGAAGAACGTTTTTCGGCAATAAAAACGTAGTAACCATTAACTTCGATGATTTGAACACCTCCAAAAACAGAAGTAAGCTTATTTTTATACCAATCCTTTCGCTTTGTAACCATTACCATTTTACCGCCAACAATAAGCTTCCTAAAGCCGGCTTCAATAAAATGCTTTGGTACAGAAAAATCAACATGATACGGTGGATTTGATAATATGAGTGTAAAATCATGATCGGTGATATTCTCTAAACCATTACTCTTTACTATTTTTAGATTTTCCAGATTATTTCTATCTGCATTTATTTTTGATAAGCGAATCGCATCCTCAGAAATGTCGCATAGTGTTACATTTTCTGTCCCTATAAGTTTGCCTGCCAAAATTCCAACAATTCCATATCCGCATCCTAGATCCAGTACTTTGTCGGTGCTTTTAAATTCAACCTGAGACAGCATGGATAATGTTCCGACATCAACAGCCGATGGAGAAAATATGTTATCATTCGTTTCAAATTGAAGAGATACGCCTTTTATTTCCGTTTCAATCATATGAATTTCCTTCCGGTTTTGTTATTGATACAATAACTCAATGTATAATAATATAATATCATAATTAGCCCTCTACTACTACATCATAATTATAGATATAAAACCCCATTCATTCTTTCTAGCCAATCCACAAGATTACCCTCCTTTGTCACTGATCAATCAATTGTAAAAGGAATTTATTAAATTATCGCAACTTTTCTTGCACAAATATGGTTATGTAAATGATTATGCGGATTCAAAGAAAATCTGTTTTTAGGGTTGACAAACCCCTCAATTTATTATATATTATTACTTGCTCACAGCAATTCAGAAAAGTAAATATGCACGAGTGGCTCAGTGGTGGAGTATCGCCTTGCCAAGGCGAGGGTCGCGGGTTCGAATCCCGTCTCGTGCTTACGAAATCCCTTGATTTTCAAGGGATTTTTTGTTGCAACGATATGTGCCCTTATGTGCGCTGCTATTTTGTACTCTTCTTGTTGCCATTTTTCAGAGCTTCATTCATAATATTAAGGTTCTCTTATTCCGTATTGGGATTGTAAATATAGCTAAGAGTGGTCTTTTCATCGACCTGTCCTAGCATATCCCTAAAAAAGAAGAAAGAATACACTATTTAAGGAAGTGTAGATGGTACACATTGATAATTGGTGTACACAGACTACTGGAAAATAAAGTTTAATTATTTATTAAATATGATATTATGGAATTGATGAATAAATTGGAAGTCGTGAATGTATTTCCTCTAACAAATTATAAATAAGGAAGTGGTAATATGGTTGACGGTCATATTCATATTGAACGAGGAGAATATACGTATGAATGGGTAAATCAATTCGTTAACAAAGCAGTTGAAAAGCAATTAGATGAGATTTGGCTTCTTGAGCATTGTTATCGGTTTGAAGAATTTGTTCCTATGTACGATTCTGTTTGTGCTTATAGCAATTATATAGATACATGGTTTCATAGACAAGCAGGAGTTTTGAAACTGGAAAATTATTTATCACTTATCAAACAAATCAGAAATAATCAATTTCCTGTAAAGATTAAGTTTGGTCTTGAAATATGCTATTTTAAAGAGTTTGAAGATTTAGTTGTAGAATTAACTAAAGGTAAAGATTTTGATTTCTTGCTGGGCAGTGTTCATTTTATTGATAATTTTGCCTTTGACCATAAGGCGGAGCATTGGAATGGAATTAATGTCGATGAAATATATCATAGATATTTTGAAACATCTATTTCACTTGCTCAAAGTTGCATATATGACGGTATAGCTCATCCAGATTCGATTAAACTTTTTGGACATAAATCATCATATTCTCTAACGGATTATTATGCTAGTTTAGCAAAGGAGCTTTCTAAAAATGATATGTACGCAGAACATAATAGTGGAGTATTTCGACGTTGTCCTAATACAGCTACACTAGGTATGGATGAAGAAACGCTAAAAATAATGAGAAATAATAATGTGAAAATCATCACAGCATCGGATGCTCATTGCCCTGAAGATGTTGGCGATAGAATACTGGAACTTAACAATTGTTTAAGAAATTATTAGGTGCAAACTAGGTGCAACCAGTATCAGAGATTGAAAGCCCTCCTTTCTATGCGGGTTTGAGAACTGTTCAAATAGTTCAAATCTGGTTGTCATTCGATTAATTGAAGATACTAAGAACTTAAGTTATAATTTACGTAATAAGCTAATTTGATATATTTTCTGAATAAAAAAATATGTGCACTATTATGTGCACATAAATCAGAAGTGGATGGAACCCCTTTCTTTTCAGTATTTGTAGGATAGGATTATGGTTCGAATCCCGTCTCGTGCTTAAATAATTTTCTCAGGAATTTTGTAAAATCAAGGCTTCTGAGGATTTTTTGTTTCAACAGTTATGAGTACCCATGAGTACGTCACTTCCGTTCATCTCTGAAAGAGCGTTTACAATCTACTTTGATGTTCTTTGCTTTCCTTGGTTATTCAGTATGTAGGTTCGAGTGGTAACTAATGCCACATGAAAGTATACACTTTTTTATGAAGTGTAGATGATACTCTTTGATGTTTAATGTATACAAATTATGGATGAATTTAATTTATTTATTATATTTTATATGATAAAATGGTATTGGAAACAGATAAATAGAAATTGTACCTCAGATTATTAATATAATTTAACTGAAAAGAATGGTTTAGAAAGGAGTTTGTTATGTGCACTAGGACTAAGTTGGCAGAAATAGCAAAGAGTTTTTAACAACCTTGAGCATGACCATATCGGCATAGTGATTGAAAATAAGACAAATTCAATTATTGTAGCAGAGGGCAACACCTTTAACGACAATATTTCTCGTATCCTCGAGCGAAACAAAGATGAACACATCCGCGCTTATATTCGGATACCTAATAATTTTTCGTATTATTAAGAAAGTTAATTGTAATGTTAGCCTATAATCTTGATTTATAGGCGTGATTATAAGAGAACTGTTTAACTAGCTAGATTCAATATGTGGAGGTGCCTAGTGTCACAAGAACAACGAATTTATTCCTTTTTTAATATCGATAATAAATTAGTCAATGAAATGCTTAAAGCTTTTGATGAATCAATAGTTATTGATGTTATAATGCCAATTCACAGCGGAATGAGTACTAGTAATTACTGTATTACAGTTGGACATACCAATTATCTTTTGAAAATCTACTCAGGCTACAGTGGAAATATCGAGCCGATATTGTATGAATATCTTCAGAAGTATATTCAAATACCAAAACTTTATTATTATGACGATAGCCGGAAAATTTGTCCTTATCCGTATTCAATTATTGAATACATACATGGTGAAACACTTTTAGATTATGTTAAGAGAAATCGTTGTTATCCAGCAGAAATAGTGTTTGAAATCGGTCGGATGTTATCGATAATTCATAAGAAAAACTATCCTATGAGTGGAAGCATTGACCATGATTTGCGTTTGGTTAACCATTCGAAAAACACAAGAGAATTAATAATATCTAATCTTGAGGGAAAATCCGGTTCACGTCTTTCTATTGTTCTCCATGATAGGTTAAGAGAGTATCTGAACAATAATCATAATATTATTAACCAAATCGATAGGGAATTTGTTCTTTGCCATGGTGATATTGGATATGGGAATATTCTGATGTCAAATGGTATTGTGTATTTCATTGATTTTGAATATGCGATGTCGGAAAGTAGATATCGAGATATCGGAAAGTTTTTCAGAAACAAATCGCATGATGTCCAACAGTATATAAGTACAAGCATTTATGATGCATTTGCTAATGGATACGGCGGACTTCCATCTAATTGGCTGCAACTTGCAAAGGTAGCAGACATTCCAGCTATGCTTGGTCTTCTCAATATAGACACTGTTCCGCAAGATTGGGTTAACGATATCGAACATGATATTTTTGAGGTAATAAGTTAACTTTCAATTTGTCTACAGAGATACAATTAATACTCAAAATTTGCCAGATTTAAATATAAAAATATGTACACTATTATGTGCACATAAAATCAGAAGTGGATGGAACCCCTTTCTTTTCAGTATTTGTAGGATGGGATTATGGTTCGAATCCCGTCTCGCGCTTAATAAGGCAAAGGACTCTTCGTTTGGAAGGGGCTTTTGTCAACCAACCTTTTCCTATGGTTTCGCCTTGCTTGAATGAATTATTATTGGTTTATTTTTTTATATACATAAAAACAAGAAAAAAGGAGTAGAATACTACTCTCTACTCCTAAACATATTTCATACAGTTAACGGTCTCACCTAAATATATTTAGGCTGACAAAATAGTTTTTTATTATCTATATACAAACTACCACTTATGGTTTACTTTGTCAAGTACTTTTTATCTATCATTATCTATCATCTACTTTTGCAACTACTGCTTCATTTACAAAATATTTTTCAAGTTCATTAATTTTTATTTTTAGTTCTTCGCATTCATTACTTAATTTTACCTTTTCATTATATAAATATGCATACTCCTCTAAAAATGTGTCAGGTAACGATTGATTAAATAAAAGATTTAATTTCGTTTTTATACATTCCAATAAATTTATGCCATATTCAAAATAATGAAACTTTTCGTAGTTATTAAGTCTATCAATTTCATCATCATCTAATATATAGTTTTTTACGTTACAGTTTAAAGATTTTTTAATTCTTTCCTTATGTACAGCTGTAATTTGATGAAGATTAATT
>DOWG01000253.1:9738-13192 GCA_003519685.1 Lachnospiraceae bacterium | reverse complement strand
ACTGAAAAACAGTTCATTATCTTGGCACTCCACTCAAAAATTACAAGCAAGCTTGCATTTTCTCATTCCGTTTTTATTTTATACTAATCCTGAACTATTAACTATGTATTTTGTTTCATGAACTTGTCATTATGTTGAATTATATAAAATCATTACACTCATATCACTATTTCAAGGAGAAAATATCATGAAGCTAACAGACACATCAGATAAACACATTACCTTAAATAATCCCCTTACTATTTATCACTGCGGCCATGAGCAATGTAAACCCTCTCACTCCTTCGGTCCTGCTATCCGGCCTCATTATTTGATTCACTATATTCTCGAAGGGAAGGGTGAATATCAGGTGAATGGAACTTCTTACCGCTTGGGAAAAGGGGATGGTTTTCTTATTACTCCTGGAGTAACCACCCTTTATTTTGCAGATAAAATAAATCCATGGGAATATTGCTGGGTAGGTTTTGATGGATACGAAATTAATACACTATTGCAAAGTTGTGGTTTATCGCAGAATCATCCGATATTTACGGATACAAGTAATGGAGCTCTAAAGCAAGATCTTCTTAAGTTAATTCAGTATTTTACCGAAGGAGTTGGGAATGAATTAACCTTTGTTGGTCAACTCTATCTATTCTTTTCCCATATACATATCCCAACGGATCGTTCTACTAAGAAAACAAATGAAGCCTATATTGAAAAAGCATTGGGCTATATCCATCATAATTATACCTATGATATCAAAATTGCAGATGTAGCAAAATATCTTTCTATTGATCGAACCTATCTCTATAAACTATTTATAACCTATAAAAAAGCATCCCCTCAACAATACTTAATTACTTACCGGTTAAGCATTGCGCAAAAATTATTGAAAGAAACTGATTTAAGTGTTACCGAAATCGCTTATTCATGCGGTTTTAGGGATGCTTCCTCTTTTAATAAGCATTTTAAGAAACATTTAAATATTACACCGCTTCAATACCGTTCAAACAAAGATTATTTTCTACAATAAATATTGATATGAGTGTCCTAAGTCATTTTAAGATTTTGATATGAATAGGACCTTATATATATTCATATCCATGGTTTTTATGTGACTTATGACACTCATATTAGTATTTTCTTATCCACATCCTTAATATTACCTACGAGAGATACCGAACATTTTGATAAATCCAGATAGCAGTCAGCAAAATCCTTTACTTCTTCCAGGGTAACGGTATCAATACCTTCGACCAACTCCTCCGCGGAAATAATTCTTCCGCGGTACAGCATCGACTTACCATTGGCATTCATACGGCTTTTCGCGCTCTCATTTCCTAAGATGATCTCCGTCTTCAGCTGTTCCTTTGTCATCTGAAGCTCGTCCATGGTAATTCCCTTCTTACGGATATCGGTGATAATCTTATATATTTTCTTAACAACCGCAGATGTTTGCGAAGGATTCATTGCCGCATAGATTTGAAATAATCCGGTATCCCGGTAGGAGCTTCCATAGGAGTATATGCTNNCCTCCTAAGATGGAATTTAATACAGAGAATATATATTGCTTCTCGGAAAGATAGGAAATACAGTCAAATGCAATATTCAGATGCAGCTGCTCAATATCCTTCTCTTTCTTATAAGTCACACGGTGATAATCCGGTTTGCCCGCGTCATATCCTGATTTTTCACTTGCTGCCTTAATTGAGCCAAACTCTTCTTCCAGTCGTTTCATGGTTTTTATCTCATCAAATTGACCGGCAACCGATATAATCATATTTTCACCGATATAATAGGTATCCATAAACTCCAGAATCTGTTCACGGCTCATAGCTCGGACAATTTTCTTTGTACCGGATATCTGATAGCCAAGCGGATGATCCTTCCATATCTTCATTTGTATCATTTCATGTACCAGATCCTCCGGAGAATCATCATACATATCAATTTCCTCAAGAATCACCCGTTTTTCCTTTTTCAGCTCTTTCTCTTCAAACAGCGAGTTGTTTAGCATGTCCGCAATAATATCAATGGCAATCGGCAGATGCTCGCTTAAGGTGGTGGCGTAATAGCAGGTACATTCCTTTCCGGTAAATGCATTTACATTTCCCCCGATTTTAGCCATTTCGTCTGCGATCTGCTTTGCATCCCTATGATTCGTTCCTTTAAAAAGCATATGTTCAATTACATGGGCAATGCCATTATTTGTTGCATTTTCATTACGGGATCCCGCCCGGACCCATACGCCAAAAGCAGCACTCCGCAGATAAGGCATATCCTCCATAATAACCGTTATTCCATTTGATAGCTTTTTAATCTTCGTCATAAAGTTCCTTTCCCATAAACCGTATTCTTATTAAAGTCATTTTTCGTTCGTAACATAACGTTTTAAATTTATCCATATCAACGAATTCTACCACATAATCCGATAGATAGCAATGACCCATGATTTTAGAAATTAGGCAATTTTATAGACGAAAAAAGGGCTATAAACCTTGCTATGCCCTTCTATGCAATAAACATAAGATACCTAAATTGTCTATCACAATAGAGCATACCATCTTTATAGCCCTTTTTTTATAGCCTTTTTCTTTCTATTTAATTATTTTATTTGGTTGATCTGATATCCCTTCTCTTTGAGAATGTCCAGTACACTGTAATCACTGATATAATGTCCGCTTCCTACAACAACAAAGGTAGTGGACTTTTCCTCTGATTTTAACAGGTCATCAATATATTCTGCCATCTTCTTATCTCTTTGCTTAATCAGCTTATCATCAAACTCTTTGAGAAGCTTTACTGTCTCCTCGGATACATTCTGATTCTGTAATTCCGAAAAATCCGTTTGCACTGTGTTTAAGAATTGGAATGTCTCCACATCTCCTTTACGCCAGAGCTCTAACATAAGATTTAGGCTGTCGTCTCCGCCCTGATAATCGCCGGATAAGATTTGATTAATCGTATCAATAATTCCATTTAACAGGTATTCCTCCAGCTCATCCGAAAAGCTGTCAAGAACCATTGCCTGCTCAGCATAGCCTTCGATCTCTAAGATCGGCTTTCCATAATAAAGAGCATTGATCGTAATATTCATATCAATTCCAAGAAGTGCAGCCTGCAGCGCCTCCTCTGGATCACCGGATGCGGTATTGGCAAGGGAAGCGAACATACTGTAGATCATCCATGGCTTGAATAGGATGATCTGCTCCTCGGGAATGCCGAAGGCAGCTGCTATCGCAACCGTTTTCTCATAGGTTTCTTCGGATACATGATCCTGTAAAGTCGTACCATCCGTATAAATTCCGATCTGCATCATGGACATCGTACCTGTGGGATCCAATAAATTCAGCTCCATCGCCACTTTATCCGAACGGTTGAACGCTTCCCGGATATTTTGACTGAAAGGATAGATATCATAGGAAGCCATATGAATGGATCCAAGCAGATAAACCTTATTCCCCCCAGAATT
>DOWG01000253.1:6680-9648 GCA_003519685.1 Lachnospiraceae bacterium | reverse complement strand
CATAGGATGCAACTACGCGGTAAAGCTGATTTAGCACCTCCTCTACGGTCAGGGGCTTTTCAATATTAAAATAATAATCCAATTCCTTGGTTACACATTCCGTTTTCAGGATCTTTTTACGTACTCCCGCAAGCAGGACCCGAAGCTGCGAATCCTTGATCGCCTTTGTCATTCCTTTTTCATACCAGGTCTTTGGATAAATACCATAATTGTCGCCCGCCATCAGGTCTTTCTGCGCCCATAGGCTGAATTGCGGAGCAATTTCTGCTTCTGCTGGTTCTACAACTTTGGCAACCGTATCCATCTTCGCTGCCTGTATATTGACCGGAGGCAGCAATGTAACAGCCATTGCAAGAACCAGAAGAAGGGATAATAATCTTTTCTTCATACTCATTCCATGCCCTTTCCTAATTAGTAATTACCAATAAAGTAATATTATCCCATCCATTTAAAAATGTCAAATAAAAGTATTTACTGATAGGGGTACCATACGTCATATAAAAGCAATTAACATAACTGGGTTTTGTCCTTTTTAAAGGGCTTGAGTAAACACCCAAGCCCTTATATACCATATTTATGCTATCTTTTATCTTATCCTTGCTATATCCAATATAGGAACACGATTATTTAACATCCTTCAAGCTAAAGCTGATTCGTCCCATCTTATCCTGGCCAAGACATACCACCGTTATTACATCACCTAAGGTCAATACATCTTCCACATGCTCTACTCTGTGTTTTGCCAGCTTGGAGATATGAACCATACCTTCTTTACCGGGAGCGAATTCGATAAAGGCACCAAAATCTTTAATGCTGATTACTTTTCCTTTATAAAGCTTTCCTTCCTCGAAATCACTTGCTATCATCTCAACCATTTCCACAGCCTTATGAATGCTTTCTTTGTCTAAACCACAGATAGAAACAGCACCGTCATCGGTAATATCTATTTTCACACCGGTCTGCTCAATGATTGCATTAATTGTCTTTCCTCTTTGACCAACCACATCACCGATCTTTGC
Organism: Lachnospiraceae bacterium; assembly: GCA_003519685.1. Lineage (GTDB taxonomy): Bacteria > Bacillota > Clostridia > Lachnospirales > Lachnospiraceae > Mobilitalea. The sequence continues at coordinate 8,629 of DOWG01000253.1, read as the reverse complement.
AGGATCAATCTTAATCTGTGTAATCTTCGGTGAGTATGGACCAACCTCCGGTCTTGGCTTAGAAATAACCGGAGCCATAACATCATCGAGAATATAGGTTCTTGCTTCCTTTGTCCGATAGATTGCTTTCTCTATGATTTCCCTGGTAAGACCATGGATCTTAATATCCATTTGGATGGCTGTGATACCCTTATGGGTTCCCGCTACCTTGAAGTCCATATCACCAAAGAAGTCCTCCAAGCCTTGTATATCGGTTAAGATGACATAATCATCATCTGTCTCCCCGGTTACTAAGCCTACCGAAATACCGGCAACCATTTCTTTGATCGGAACTCCGGCTGCCATTAGAGATAAGGTGGAAGCACAAATACTACCTTGGGAGGTAGAACCATTGGATTCCAGAACCTCAGACACGGTACGGATTGCATAAGGGAATTCCTCCTCGGAAGGAAGTACCGGAACAAGTGCTCTCTCCGCTAATGCACCATGACCGATCTCACGTCTTCCCGGTCCTCTGGAAGGCTTTGTCTCACCAACCGAATAGGAAGGGAAATTATAATGATGCATATATCTCTTGCCGGTCTCATTTTCATCCAGACCGTCGAGCTTCTGTGTCTCTGCCAATGCACCTAAGGTCGTGATCGTCATTACCTGCGTCTGACCACGGGTAAACATTGCGGAACCATGGGTTCTGGGCAATATGTCGATCTCCGCTGCAAGAGGACGAATCTGTGTCATCTTTCTTCCATCCGGACGTTTCTGATCCTTTAAAATCATCTTACGAACCGTCTTCTTCTGGAATTTATAAACTGCAGCCTCAACCAAGGGAACCCAATCCGGATTCATCTCCTCGTAGCGGGCAATCAGCTTATCCCGGATTTCATTGACGTTCGCTTCACGAACCTGTTTTACATCAGAGAATACAGCCTTCTCCATCGCTTCCGGAGTTATGAAGTTCACCATATCTTCGTATAATTCTTCCGGGGTATCAAATTTTTCATAATCACTCTTTGATTTACCGCATTCGGCAACAATCGTATCGATAAATTCGATTACCTGTTTATTCAAATCATGCGCTTTAAATATTGCTTCAATCATCTTATCTTCCGGTATTTCATCCGCGCCGGCTTCAATCATAATAACTTTATCCCGGGTGGAGGCAACCGTAAGGGCCAGAGTGGATTTTTCTCTTTCAGCCTGGATGGGATTGAATACAAACTCACCATCTACCATACCAACCTGCGTCGTAGAAATCGGTCCGTCAAACGGAATATCTGAGATACTGGTTGCAATTGAAGAACCCAGCATTGCAGTAAGCTCCGGTGAGCAGTCCTGATCCACACATAGAACCAGATTGTCAATCGTTACGTCATTGCGATAGTCCTTCGGAAATAATGGCCGCATAGGACGGTCAATTACACGGGAGGTAAGAATCGCATTTTCCGATGCCTTACCTTCTCTCTTAATAAAGCCTCCGGGAATTTTACCTACTGCGTATAATTTTTCTTCATATTCTACGCTTAATGGGAAGAAATCAATTCCCTCTCTTGGTTTTTCTGATGCACAGACAGTAGAAAGTACTACCGTATCGCCATAATGCATCAATGCCGCACCATTTGCCTGCGCGGCAACTCTGCCGATATCAACGGTCAAAGTTCTGCCCGCCAACTCCATTGAAAAACTTTTGTACATATTATGTTCTCCTTTTCTTATAATGCAAGAAGAATGGGCAAGTCTGTAATTAGGTTATTTCCCTTGTCACAATTCCCTTGTCATAATGATAGAGCCGGAGGTCCGAAACAACTGAAAAATCTACCGGATCAATCAATCCGATAACCTTTTCAGAAGTCTCGGGATGCCCTCCCGTCGCCCTAATTATTAAATTATAACATTATTATTACCAATATGCTACATTTTTTTCAGAATTCGTTAAATATAGATAAATGGGC
>DOWG01000253.1:0-6602 GCA_003519685.1 Lachnospiraceae bacterium | reverse complement strand
CGTTTATTATACATTATCTTCTATTGTATTCCATATTATCTTCTTCTATATTATCTTTTATTATATCTGTAATTATAACCGCTTTCTCTACTGAAATAATCATTGTATTCATTTTTCTTATGACATTCATCATCTTTATCTTTATATTCTTTACCTATAGGGTTTTCGATTAATGTTGCGGCTTCAAACCGATGCCTATGGCCATCATTTTCGGTTGTCACATCTTCAATAAAATGCACATGTCTGTCTCCAACTCTAATTGCAGGACCCGTTTTTCCTTTAAATTCATGGAAATGATCATTAAAATTATCGGTACGGAAACATACTTCGTGAATATGGCTATCACCACAATAAATTGCTTCCCCTGTTACTGTACAAAACCTATGATTATGCGGATCTTCTTTGGGTTCAGCTATTCTTACACTTCCTTGCAATTCATGAACATGCTTTTGCTCCTCATGATTACAACCAAATTGATTTTTTCTATCATTATAACCCAAAATAATACCTCCATTCCTTTCATGATAGGCTATATACGAATCAAGCCTATATCTATATTATGCAAATGAAGTATTATTGTGTCTAATTCGATCACATCCTGCAACATAAAATTCTTGTCTTTTATTACTAATGCAAGCTAATTTATAAANNAAAAGCTGTCCCATCTTTCGTACTGATAACTCTGCAATGGGACAGCTTCTTGAAAGGTCTATTATTTTCTTAAACCTAAACGCTCAATTAAGGAACGATATTTTTCAATATCTGTTTTCATTAAGTATTCCAATAATCCACGTCTTTGACCAACCATTTTAAGAAGACCTCTTCTGGAATGATGATCCTTCTTATTTGCTTTCAAATGCTCTGTTAACTCGTTAATTCTCTCTGTTAAAAGTGCGATCTGAACCTCTGGAGATCCTGTATCCTCTGGTGTTCTTCCATAAGCTTTGATGATTTCCAGTTTTCTTTCTTTGCTAGTCATTGTAATTTCTCCTTTCATATAAACGCCAAATACCAAGAAATGGTCGGAGATTCCGAATTCTGAGTATCGGCAAAATTGTATCACGAAAGCATCGTAACATATAATTTACGGATTGTAAACCCCTTTTTTAACTATGGTTCCCTATCAAACTTTCAATTTCATGAATGGTTCTCGGTGTTGCTGCAGATAAGTTTTCACAGCTATAGGCACATATATTTCGCTGATTCCTTTTTTCCCCTTCGTTGTCAGCCTTGAAACACTGTCCCCCATACAAGTCCCTTACCTCAAGTAAATAATCGCATTCTTTCTCAAATTCCAGGAACAGCCTCTCAGCCTTTGTTCCATTTAAGACGATATTCTCTTCGAATCCAGACGGTATCCTGATCATTCTCTTTTCAGTATAAACAGCGCAGATTCCTGTATTTTCATCATCTGTCCAGACTTCCGGATAAAGAGGCATATCCCCTATTATTGTCATCCGTCTGTCACCCATCATCTAAAATAACCGTACCGAAGCCTAAGCTAGGGCAAGCATAAGTTTTTAACTTACTTCAATCTTTCAACTACCCTGCCCGCCTTATTTACTTGCACATTCGATCTTATCGAGCATATTGCCGCAGGCCAAGAAGATAAGTACCGTAAATACGATGCAGCAGATCGTAAATGGAAGGGTGCATAAAAACAGCAGCGCCTCCGGCAGCAGAACGGCTGCCGCGACAGAGGAAATAATGGAGGGCACCATAACGATGAAAAATAAACCAATGCCGACGAAAGCCTTCGCGATTATATTCGGCTGACCGCCTAAAAACCGTTGATATAAAATCGTTAACCCTACATACAGGATTCCACAGGCAGAATATGCCAATGCCATAAAAATCGCTGTAAATGGATCACATCCACCGGCAATTGCAAAGACTAAAAAGATTGCCGCTCCATCGACGCATGGCTTAATAAGGGAAGTGGCCGAAGCAGCCACAACCTTTTTCATTGATTTTTCAGGAATTAAAAAGATATACGGCTTCGAAAGTTCAAATCTTAAGGAACCAAACATCGTTAGGAAGAACTGCATATAGAGAAGCATTGCCAATGCACCATAGGCTCCTGCAACTTTTCCTTTTATATTGTATCCTGCGATACCTGCCGCAATGCAGGCAATGACCGTATAGCTGTCAATATAGAGAAAACGCGATTTACGCTTCATCTCTAAAATGTTCTTATAGATTAAGGCGGTAGCTCCTTTTCCTTTTATCTCCTGTTCGTTCTCATTTACTTTAATCTTTTTCGTCCTGTTCAGCTGATACCGTCTTCCCTCCTTCGAAGCAACCAGTCTCTGCTGGGTAATTTCGGTAGAAAGAAGGACATCTTCATAATAATCCGCCGTACCGGAGGTCAGAAAAGTAATGAAAAGAACCATAAACACAACAAACAAAGCAATCGAGATGAGGACATCAAATACCGCTCCCCTGATTATCCCTTTAAAAAACAGAACCATCCATCCGCCCATCGGGATAAAGCCGAACCACCTACTGTCAACCATCTGAAATACAGCTTCCATGAATCCGATCTGCCGGCTTTGCTGAGATGCCACTAAATAGAAAAGCAGAACGGCAGCGCCAAGATACAGTATGGTTTGAACTATTTTCTTGCGCCCGGGGTTACCGTTGCTAAAGATGTACGTAGCAATGGACAACAGCTGACCAAAGATTACGGCAACAAGATAAATTAGAAAGAGCGCCATGATTTCCGTAAACCCATATCCAAAGCTGGATTTCAGATTTCCAATTTGAAAAAGGATAAAAAGAGATGCCAGAATCGATTTTCCGATTGTATTTAAAATTCCATAGAACAATATTTTCTTAGAGGAAATCGGAGCAACAAACAGCAGAACCACATCGGACATAGTAAATAGGGTAGATCCGGTGGAAAGTCCGGTCGTTACATATAATCCAAGAAAAAGTAGACCAATTCCTCCGAGGATCAGAAAAACGATACGTTCATCTGCATAATTAAGCTGCGTTTCCTGTTCGTCAAAAGCAACGGATACAACGATAACGAATAGAAGCATGATCGTAATAAAAAGATACAGGACCATTAGAGCCGGCTTTTTCTTCAATGCAAGCAACCGATTCTTAAACTGGGTGATTACTAAATAAGACAAAGCCTTCATTTCCTATCTCCCTCCGTAATCGCAAAGAATAGTTCTTCCAGATTCTCATCGGATCCTGCTATCTCGCTGCGGGTTCTTCTGGCGGCAATTTTCCCTTCCATCATAATATTCGCACTGTCCCAGAATTCTGCTACACTGTCCAGCATATGCGTACTGATCAGGACGGCATTCCCAGCNNAGAATAACCTTGGGTTTCGGAAGCAGTCCGCTGCAAATGCTTACCTTCTGCTGCATACCTTTGGAAAGGTCACTGCCGAGCTTTTTCCTTTTGTCCTCCAGCTCAAACCGCTCCAGAAGGCTCTCCGCATAATCCTTCCAATTTTCTAACGAGTAGGCTTTCGCGATGAACACCATATGCTCCCATACCGTCAACATATCATAGAGAAACGGCATCTCCGGAATATATCCCAGATCTCTTTTGGCCTCCAGAGATTTATTTTCATGCCCGTTGATGTAAATGTTTCCCTGAAATTTTAATAAGCCTGCAATACTTTTAATAATAGTAGATTTACCGGCTCCATTCGGGCCCAGCAAAACGGAGATTTCTCCCGGATGAACTTCAAAGCTGATATTGTCGTTAGCCAGAAACTTCCCGTACTTTTTTGTAACGTCTCTTACAGATAACATATTGTTTCTCCCATCCAATTATTCACTGTGAATATACTTTCACTTTTGATATTTATATTACTTAATTAATCCATCTGCATAACTATGATATCGATAATTAATTATATAACTCAAAACAATAGTAAAATATATCATTTCATCCGTCAATATCAATTATTATTTTATAATCTAATTCTAACTTAAGCCATAAAAAAACATCAAAATGCATCATCCGTCAATATGAACATGAATAGGACCGCATANNGACTTATGACACTCATATCAAAGTTTCTCCACCTTAAAATATTTCTTTGCAAAAATAATATCTTCTTCCATCTGCTTCTTTAGTTCTTCTAGGGTGGCAAATTTTATTTCCGGGCGCTCATAGGCGAATAGTTCGACTTCAATTACCTTTCCGTATAAATCTTCATCAAAGTCAAACAGATAGGTTTCCACACCTTTCCTTGTTTCTGCTCCGACGGTTGGTTTGTATCCTATATTCGTCACTCCATAATAGTAGTTCTGATCGATCCAAGTCCTGGATGGATAGACTCCGCAGGGAGGCAGCAGCTTATTGGTTGGCGGAGTAATATTGGTTGTGGGCATTCCAATCGTTCTCCCAATTCTTCTTCCGTGAAGAACCTCTCCCCGAATCATATAGGGTTGTCCAAGCATTGCATTCACTGCTTCCATATTGCCGTTTTTTAACTCTGTCCGTATCGCAGAGCTGCTGATCATATGATCCTGCCATTTTCTCTTCTCACAGGCAATGACCTTATAACCATAAGTATCCGCATATTGCTGCAATAAAGTGATATCTCCCCTGCGGTTGTGCCCGAAACGAAAATCAATTCCCACTACGATAATTTTAGCATCCAATTTTTCTACAAGAATCTCTTTAATAAAATCTTCCGGCTCTATGCTTCTGGTTTTCTGCGTAAATGGGTAAGCCACCAGAACATCCAGTCCGGTATGGGATAGCTTAGCCACCTTTTCCTCCTGGGTATAAATCTGCTCAAATTCTTTATCTGAAAACAAGTTGTAAGGATGATATAAAAAGCTAAACATGACGGAGGTATATCCCTGCTCCTTGTATGAAATAACCTGATCAATCAGATACTGATGCCCAAGATGAATCCCATCGAATTTTCCAAGGGTTACAGCACTGTTATTTAATTTAAAATCAGTATTGCCTGTGATATATTCCATTACTTCCTCCAACGTTGCCAATGCTTACAGGAACATCTTCACCGGGCGGTAGTATGCTTTATCAAAATCATACTGGTATATCCCAATAAAATTGTCGTCCGAATCGTACACCCTTACCCATTCCCTGGAGAGCTTGCGCATCGGTTTCGTTAACTGGTTATTGTAAAATGCGTTGCCGTTATAGATCAATTTATTGTATTCTCTTGCCACAGTTACCTTTGCATAGTCGGAAAGGAGATCCTCCATAGACAGAACAGCCTGATCAATCTGACCGTTTTGAACCAATTTTTCAATCTCTGCCAAGGAATGAGCATCCTCCAGATTGAAGCTGCCAACGGCTGTCCGAACCAGACTTTTCATGGTGCCCCCGCAGCCTAACATCTCTCCGATATCATGCAGAAGCGTACGGATATAGGTTCCCTTTCCGCAATCCACGGCCAGGGTAACCTCATGCGCTTCTTCGTTCATATCCAGAATTCTTATATCATGGATACAGACCTTGCGGCGCTGCCGCTCGACTTCCTTCCCCTGTCTTGCAAGCTCATACAGCTTCCTGCCGTGTACCTTAACGGCCGAATACATCGGGGGAAGCTGCATATATTCTCCGATAAACCCTTTGATTGCAGCTTCGATCTCGGGCGGCGCAGCCGTCACTTCTTTTGTCTTAAGAATCGTACCTGTGATATCCTGGGTATCCGTAGTCATTCCGAGCTTTAATACTGTTTCATACGTCTTGTCCTTATCTGTAATAAGATCCACCAGCTTTGTCGCCTTGCCAATGCAAACCGGCAGTACCCCTTCCGCATCCGGATCCAGCGTTCCGGTGTGACCAATTTTCTTTATTTTTAAGATACCTCTCATTTTTGCAACTACATCATGAGAGGTATATCCTTTTTCCTTATATATATTTATTATTCCATTTATCAAATNNTTATTGATCACATCCGTAAGCACACCATACATTGTGCATCCGGCTGCCCGGATATGTCCGCCTCCGCCAAAATAAACAGCAATTTTACTTACATCCACCTTACCGTTGGAACGCATGCTTACCTTAAACTCATTCGGCTCTGTTTCATAAATAAAGATTGCCGTTTCTACTCCTTTGGTAATACGCAGCTGATCAACGATTCCCTCTAAATCCGAAGGGGACGCATGGTAAAATTCCATCATCTTCCGGCTGATAGAGGATACGATTACCCTGCCGTCTAATACCAGAATGCTTTCCATCAGGCATCTTCCGAGAATGTGGTTCTGCATATAGGTTTTCGTATAGAAGGTATCCTGAATCAGCTCTGAAAATGCAATTCCTTTACGCATCAGCTTACCGGCTATATTCATTGTCGTCTCTGTCGTATTCGAGTGCTTGAACACACCGGTATCATGGATAATTCCAACGTACAAAGAGCTGGCTATTTCTTTCGTAATACGCTCCTCCTCCATCAGGGTAAAGATCACTTCACTCGTTGAAGAGGCATCTGCCACAACATGGTTCACATCAGCAAAATAAGTATTACTTATGTGATGGTCAATATTGATCGTTTTCCCGGCTGAATTAAAATATTTAACCGCATTCCCCAGCCGGTCCAGACTTCCGCAATCCAAAGAAATAAATAAATCATAGACATCCTCCGATTCGCA
>DOWG01000009.1:4625-4750 GCA_003519685.1 Lachnospiraceae bacterium | reverse complement strand
CTCCGATACCGTTTCTTCTGACAGAAAGCTTGGATCCAATTCATTAAGGTTTATATTTACAGCATTTCCGGTGTAAGAGGAGTCTGCGATAATCGTACCATCGGAATTAACGATCCATACACGAA
>DOWG01000009.1:3366-4478 GCA_003519685.1 Lachnospiraceae bacterium | reverse complement strand
TTCAGATAAGCAAATTCCTCTTCTATTATCCTGCAAAGACTTTATTTGTTTTTAATTGTTTTTACCTCAAATTTATATCCGATACCCCAGACGGTTGCCAGACTCCAGGAAATATGATCCTTAATTTTCTCCCGCAGCCGTTTGATATGAACATCAACGGTTCTTGTATCTCCGAAATATTCATAGCCCCAGATATGATCCAGCAATTGCTCCCTGGTAAATACCTGATTCGGGTTCGAAGCCAGAAAGTATAATAGCTCCAGTTCCTTGGGAGGCATTTCAATATTTTCTCCATAATATTGTACCGAATAATTCGTTAAATTAATAATTAAATCCGGATAGGATACATATTCTCCGGTGGGAGCAGGCGGAGCGGCCTCCTCCACTGCAGGCGGCTGAAATCTTCGGAGAACGGCCCGCACCCTGGCAACCAGTTCCTTCGAATCAAAGGGCTTTATCACATAGTCATCTGCTCCAAGTTCAAGGCCGAGTACCTTATCAAATACCTCTCCTTTCGCGGAGAGCATAATAATCGGCGTCTTCGATGTCCTTCGAATCTGCCGGCATACTTCATAGCCATCAATTCCGGGAAGCATCAGATCCAGAAGAACAAGATCCGGCTGATAGCTATGAAACTGTTTTATTGCTTCTTCTCCGTCATTTACAATCAAAGTATCAAAGCATTCTTTCGTAAGGTATAAAGAAATCAGTTCAGCAATATTCACATCATCATCTACAATTAATATCTTCTGCTTCGCTTTCATAACTTACCTCATTTCTGCGCGGCATTTTTGTATCCGGGAATTTGTGAATGCCGCGCAGACACAAACATCCATAATGCCGCTTCGCGGCACTTTAAATTACTATTTTATGACACTCAAATCATTTTATTGAAATTCTACAATAGTAACGCCGTTGTCACCCTCGCCAAAGCCTCCGACGCGGAAAGACTTTACATATTTAACCTTTTTTAAATGCTTATGGATCGCATTTTTCAAGGCACCGGTTCCCCTTCCGTGAATAACGGTCACCTGGGGAAGATGGGCGAGATAAGCATCGTCCAAGTATTTATCCAGCTCAAACAGAGCTTCGTCCACGGTCTTTCCGATCAG
>DOWG01000009.1:2650-3240 GCA_003519685.1 Lachnospiraceae bacterium | reverse complement strand
ATAACCGTCTTCTTTCTCGGCTTTCGAAGGTCCTTGTCAAAGGAAGCTTCGCTCTTGTTGATCTTCTCGCGAAGGGAATTGCGCTCCTGCTCCATATCCTTGATATTGCCGCCCTCCTGCAGCCATTTATTATATTTTTTAATGCTATCATCGGCATATTCCTTCGCTTCCTGCAGGATGGAGGCAGCATTTTCTTTTGCCTCTCGTAAAATACGTTCACGGCTGGTATCCAGGGATTCGTTCTTTTTCTTAAGACTCTTCTTTAGCTGTTCGATCTCTTCCTTATATCGGCTGATTTCCTCCTGCTCCTTCTCAATCGTAACACGGTTTGCTTCCAAATTACTGATTAAGTCCTCAAAGCTCCGGTCCTGCTTGCCAATGCGCTCCTTGGCATCCGCAATGATATCGTCGGGTAATCCCAGCTTCATAGATATAGCAAAAGCATTACTTTTCCCGGGAATTCCGATTAACAGGCGATAGGTCGGCCGAAGGGTCTCCACATCAAATTCGCAGGAAGCATTGTTTACTCCCTCGGTGGATAGAGCATAGATTTTAAGTTCACTGTAATGTGTGGTAGCCATGGTGCGGAT
>DOWG01000009.1:2359-2626 GCA_003519685.1 Lachnospiraceae bacterium | reverse complement strand
CAGGATGGATACAATATTGGTCATATGGGAGGAGAATGTGCTGAGGCTCTGCTCAATACTTTGCTCATCCCCGATATCCGCATAAACCTCTTCGAATACAGCCAGTTCGGATCCGTCGAAAGCAGGAATATGAAGCCCGGCCTGTCCCATTAAGGTCAAAAGGCCGACGGTTTTTAAAGTAACCGTCTTACCGCCGGTATTCGGGCCGGTGATAATCAGCATACTAAAATCCTTCCCGAGCATGACATCAATCGGAACGACCTTCTT
>DOWG01000009.1:1686-2315 GCA_003519685.1 Lachnospiraceae bacterium | reverse complement strand
TCATATGCCAGCTCATCGGTATGCTCCGCAGCCAGATTGCTCAGCTCGGCAAGGACCTTCTCCACCTCCTCCTGTTCCTTAATAGCAAGCTCCTTTAACTCGTTATTGAGGCGTACCACGGACATTGGTTCAATAAATAAGGTGGAACCGGTAGAGGATTGGTCATGAATCATACCGGGAAAAGAATTCTTGAATTCGGAGCGGATGGGGAGGCAATAGCGGCCGTTTCGCATCGTAATAATATTTTCCTGCAACATGGTTTTCGCAGAATTTAGAATCTGCGATAATTCACTGTGAATCCGGTCATTGCTATTACGGATGGAGCGCCGTACACTTTTAAGGGAAGGACTGGCATCATCCGCAATCTCTTCCTCCGAGAGAATGCATCGCTTAATCTCATGATTCAGCGGAGACAAGGGCTCCAGGCCAGCAAAGAATTCCGTCAGGGAATCCTCGGTCTGTTCCTCTCCCTCCTTCCCGGTATAGCCGCCAAAGGCTTTGATCCGCAGTACGGCATCCAAGTCAGAGCTGATATGCAAAAGCTCTATAGCGTTGAGGGAGGAGCCGACCTTTAAACGCATCAGGGAAGGCCGAATATCATGAATCCCGCTAAACGATAGGCTTCCCTT
>DOWG01000009.1:0-1519 GCA_003519685.1 Lachnospiraceae bacterium | reverse complement strand
ACTTCAGCCGATCGGTACAATATCTATTTTACCGTATGTTGTAAAAAAATAAAACCTCTATTTGCAAGGAAAAGCTAATTTCATGTGGCAAAAACGATATATGTATGTTATGATTGTTAAATCCTAATTTTAAAGAACATTTTTTGGGTAAATTGCCTTTTAATACAAGGATATGGGACTTTTTGTTTACAAATCATTCACAATATGTTCATATGTCACTGATAAAATAGGACTTATAGTCTATTTAAATAATGCTGGGAGTCATTGAGTAAATCTTTTGTAAGGAGAAAAACATGTCTGATAAAAAGCAAGACAATAATGATTTCGAGTTTATAAAAGAGCAAGTAATTGTTAAAAAGTATAAAAAGTTTAAGAAATGGATTCTTCCATTTTTAATGACCGTATTGATGGCCGTTTTATTTGGAATTATTGCGGCGGCAACTTTCTGCATTACAGAACCCAGATTATATAAGCTTTTACATAGAGAGAATCAAAATAAGACGCCGGTCACCTTTCCGACGATTGATCCGGAGGATGAGAAGGGACCCGATACAGAGGAACCGGGCACAATAACCAAGGATAAGGATGAAGAAAAGCCTGCAAAAGAGCAGACCGAGGCAGATGTACAGCAGCCAAAGCCGGTTATTGTAGAGAAATCCATTGAAGCGGATATTAATGATTATATAACGATGTATGATGATATAAAATCGATTGCCTATAACAGCAGTAAATCCATTGTCAAGGTATCCAGTATTATCAAGGAGAAGGATTGGTTCGGGAATCCGGTTGAACGGGAGGTTAAGACAACCGGACTGGTCATTGCGGACATGAATGGCGAACTGTTGATTTTGGTGAGCCTCGACCGGGTAAAGGATGCCAATAGCATTGCGGTAGTATTTACCGATACGATACAGGCCAATGCGGTATTGCAGGATTATGAGAGCGAGATTAACCTGGCAGTCATTTCGGTGAATCGTGCCGATGTTCCGGAGATATTTATGAACAGCATAACCGTTGCTACCTTGGGCGAATCCTATAGTATTGCGAATGGGACCCCCATAATCGCACTGGGGAGTCCGAATGGTCATCCCGGTTCAATGGAAGTCGGAATGATTACAAGCCGCGGCAGCTCGGTAAGTATAACAGACAACCGTCTGGATTTATTTAATACCGATATTATAAATAATGAGAACAGTGATGGAGTTATCGTTAATTTGAAAGGCGAAGTTATCGGTATTATGACCCGTACCCTGAAAGAGGATATGAATGAGGAGCTAAGCACTGCAATCGGCATCAGCAAGATAAAATCAATCATTCAGCGGATGGCCAATAAAGACCCTAAGATATATTTTGGAATTAAAACCGAGGACATGACGGATACGGCCAAACGCAAGCATGAGGTGGAGAATGGTATCTATGTAGAGGCAGTAAAAGCAAATTCGCCGGCATTTGCCGCAGGGATTAAGAATGGAGACATTATCCTTGAGGTAGACAGTCAAACCGTAGTAAGTACGAATCG
>DOWG01000322.1:15708-21116 GCA_003519685.1 Lachnospiraceae bacterium | reverse complement strand
GTTAATCATAACAGCTTTATAGCTTATTAGCAATAGGGATAGGAATAGTTATGATGTTGCATGTTGTTTCTTTCCTTCTATGATCTTGCAAGCTTCGTAATTAAGTCGTAAGCAAACTCTAACTCCTCAAAGGTGCAGTGATTTTGAACAAAATGGGTCGTACAGCATATAAAACGTTTCCCTTTTAATAACTTAAATACTCTTCTTATATCATTTTCTAATTTATCGTAGTTACCAAATCCAAGAGTGGATTGTACGCAAACTCCACCAAGAATCGCAAACTTATCACTATATTTTTGTAAATAGGTTTCATAGGACATCCCTGCCGTCTCCTGCCATGGGTGTAGTACATCAAATCCAACCTCCAGTACTCCGTCAAGTGCTTGATTTATATTGCCATCCGAATGGAGACTTAAGAATTTTCCTGTTTTTTTAACACCTTCTCCTATCATTTTGTGGTAGGGGAGGATTAACTCCTCATACATACTTTTACTGAACAATAAACTATTTTGGGAACCCCAGTCATCTGAAATATGTATCATATCTACACCCAGCTCTGCCATAATATTATTAAATTCTAAATTCCACTTGGCCTGTCTATAATATACTTCCTTTAATTCATCCGGATAAAGAGCCAAATATAATAAATGATTTTCTATACCGAACGCATCATTTAAACATTCAAAAATACCATTTGACTGTACGTAACAAAAACGTCCCCTTTCTTCCCTGTAAAATTTGAGCTGATCAACAATGGATTTATAATCCTCCATATGATCAACCGGCAGTAATGGAATATCAAGCAGAACCTCCGGTGTGATTTCTACCCCACGATTTTTAAGCTCATTTAATTTTTCATGGTTAAAACAACCTGGTCCACCAAAAAGATGTGCCATATCAAATTCATACCGATCTTCAAAGGCAGTATGGATCAAATATTTCTTATTACCTGCCCAATCTAAGTTCCAGCCTATCCATCCATAAACAGGTGTCCTGCCGGGATTATTTCCTTTTATGGTCTGAGAAACTAATTCATAAGATTTCATGATAATACCTCTTATCACAAGCTTGCTTGCAATATTACTCCTTTCTTTTATTGCGCTTTACCATAATTTATTATATAATTAAACATGCTGAAATTCATTGGGGTATTATGCTATTTTAAAGGGGGTAATGAACTATGCTTAGTCATTATGATACCGGAGAATCATTGTTTGGTGATGGGGATATCTATATTAATAAATGTAAGACGAATGAAACTGCTCTTCATGCGCATAGTTTTGTTGAAATTGCCTTTGTGTCAGACGGGGATGGTATTCATAAAATTGGGGACGAAGAATTTCTATGTAAAAAAGGAGATATTTATATCATAAATCACGATATTTTGCATCAATTTATTGCAGATAAGGACTGTGAGTTTGAAATATATAATTGTATTTTTAAGCCCATGTTCTTTAATTATTCTTTTATCGACAGTAAGAAATTTTACGATGTTACCCATAGTTATCTACTTAAAATAATCGATGGAGATGTAACCTTTAAAACACCAAAAATTACTCTGAATCTGAATGATTTTATATGCGTGCATGCAATTTATGAAGATATGCTATATGAATATAATAGGAAGGAAGAAGGTTATTCAGAAGTTTTTAAAGCAGATTTAATCAAACTTATTATCTTAATCTTAAGAACAATTAGAAAAGATACCATAAATAATAATTATTCCCTATATAAAAATGAGCTTCTTGAAAAAACTATTAATTATATACATGATAATTATTATAAGGATATCACAATCGAAGAGCTGTCAATGATGGCATTTTTAAGCCAGTCCCATTTTTGCAGGCTATTTAAGGAATATTCCGGGATGACGGTAAAAGAATTTACCCAACGGATAAGAATCAATGAAGCTTGCAGGCTTCTTCGTAAAACGAATAAAAAGATTGCCGACATAGCTGCCGAAGTTGGTTATAATGATATGAAGTTTTTTATCAGCCTTTTTAAAAAGCTTACTAGCATGGCTCCAAATGAATATAGAAATCGGATTGAATCGAATAATTCTTTGCCAGATTTACCCATTTTGCCATCTCGGATTCAATACAATCAAAAAGATTCAATATAGTAAGTATCTTATTAAAGACCGAATAAGCAAATGGTCTCAACATTTATACATTGTTGCCTTTTAAATTACTTATACTCACGTATTTTACCTTTCAATATAAGCTTAATGATTAATTGATACGTGAGTCTTGAAAAAAACTAATGTCAGAGAATCCGCTTTCTAATGCCACTTCACTTAATGTCAGGCGACTATCTTCCATTATTCTACATGCATGATTTATTCTAAGTTTTATAAGATATTCTTTTGGACTCATACCATAACTTTTCGTAAACACTCTTGTAAATTGTCTTGTTGATAAATAACTAATGGCTGGTATGAAAACTTGGATTTTTTTCAGAAGAACTGGATTTTTTATTCTGCCTCTTCCTTTATAACTGTTCTTCAATTACAGGACTTGTAAGAATGCCAAATGGCTTAGGGCGGTATTCAAAGGACCAGTCATCACCGGTGGTTCGGTAAGAATTCGGGCCATACCAGGTAAAGTTCGGATTGCAAAGATGCAGTTGTCCAAAGGAATTGAAGCGGGTTCCATACAGCTTTAGCTCTAACACATGTTTCCCTGCCGAGACATTTTCCAAAATACAGTCATAGGGTGCATAAATAATATCCCCTCTTTCGCTGCCATCAAGCAGAACTGTAATCATGGCCCCCCGGTATTGCGGAGCGTGTACTTTGAGGTTTCCACCCTGGGTCTGTATTTCCATCCGATAGATCACATTATCCCCATAAAACGGCAATCCCTTATCCGTCAGGCTTCCAAATCCCACTCTCGCTACCGGCATCCTCAGTACTGCCTCACAGCCATCCAGAGCTACCGAAAAGTCTCCTAGCAGATAGCACCATTCTGCTGCCTCTCTTTTACCAAAAGGGAAGCGAAGCTCCAATCGGTGTGTGCCCGGGTCAATCCCCGGCAAAGGTATGGTACGAATACAGCGATCCGTAAACCACCCGTCAGGTTTTCCAGTTACCGGCTCACCGTCCAGAAAAATTTCTGTCACTTGAGCATTCTCCAGTGCCAGCTTTACTCCGGCAATCAATGCTTCGGAGCGGAAGGTGAAACGCAGTCTCATTATATGCTCCGGTTTTTCTACCGGCTGCTGCACCCATGGCTCAGCCATCTCATCCTTCCGATGTATTTGCACTTTTTTTAATAAGAAAAGCTTATCTGTCTAAAAAAACCGCCCGATGTGAGCGGTTTATGAATTTTATTGAAATCAAGTCTATTATTTGTTATCCCTCATAGGCCTCTCATCCTTATTTTAAATTGATGCATTTATCCTACCCTATGATTCATTTATGTCTCTACTTTCTTGAGTTTCATTATCTCTTGATTAGATATCACTAATTGCAGCAGCTGCTTCAAACAGAAATACACCACTTAATTGACAAGTAATATCCATAGGCTCTTCCGGCGCTTCCTGCCACACCGGTCCGATTAACCCAGTCTTATTACTTCCTGCCAGCGCAAGTTTTCCTGCATTAAATAGAATGAAATCAGCAATTTTCTTATCATGATTTACTTGATATAACTGTTCCATATAGCGAATTAAAATGCCTTTAAATAATCCTCCGTCACCTGTACCTTCATTCTTTAATACACCATATTCATTAATCAGATGCTGCATTGATCCCCCGGCTGTTTTCTCAGCGTCCATTCGATAACCATTATCATTTGTAATACGATACAGCTCAACACCTGCACCGATGTAAGTACCTGCGTTATAGGTAAACAGCCATTCTTTATTAATTTGTAATGTTTTGTCCTCACCCACCACCATACCATCATAAACTAAGCCATTATTCGGATCCACGAGATACTCTCTTTCATAGGCATAGATCTTTTTTGCCCATTCCAAATCATTATCATCATGAAATCTTTGATACAATCTGGCGGCCAGAATAGCAGCAGGGCCATTGCAGCATGCATTTCTGCCTTTTCTGCCTTCATCCTTTTTCCATGCCATTCCGCCGATTTCATCATCCCACCAAGCAGTCTTAATGTCATCCCAAAGACGAATAGCGTATTCTTTCATCTTCTTATTACCGGTGAGATCGTATAATCTTAAGCAAGCCAACGCCATCCATTCTTCATCATCGTAAAATTCATTAAAAAGGGAACCATTTCTTTTGAATACATTTTCCATAATAGATTCAGCTCTTTCAGCAAAACGTTTGTCCTTAGTACGTTTCAGTCCGTCAATCATTGCATCAGCTGCATGAGCCTTCCACCAATAATTTAATCCTTCCTCCTTTTCAGGACTATATGGAAAGTTATTCATTACTGATTTCGTTTCATTGTTCCAATAATTTTCATATAATTTTTCTTGAGCCTTTTCTGCATAATTCTTATAGACATCCATATCCTTCTTACTGTCCCTTATATTATCCATATTCATAGTTATGTCCTCCCAATACCTTATCCTTAATATTGATAGAAGTGTCATAAGTTACATAAAAACCTTTTTTATATATTGGGGTTACTCCGAATAAGTTCCCCGGTTATTATAAATTTCGTAATAATCTCTGNNGATCGGATAGTTACAGTGTCCATATCCATTCATAAATTTATAAGATACTTTTGACATGTCATAATTGAAATGCTCCATTGTTTTTAGCAACAGCCTATTTTGCTCTAAGCGATTAACCATATCGTTCTCGGCTACAATAAATAGTAATCTGCTATGATTGGAAAAGTCCATATCATGNNTTAAAATGGACCGTGGTCTGACCGGAATTAAACACCCAGCCATCAATACTGTCCGGTAAAAATCCATATCTGCCAAGATAACTAGTATCAAAATAATTCATCATAGCCAGATATGCTCCAGCTGAAGTACCTCCGACATAGATACTGCTGAACAAATTATGTTTTTCACCGTATTCCTTTACGAAAGCAATCGCCTTTGCAGCATCCTCAATGAATTCCGGATAGACTGCATCGGGATACTTGCGATACCCAGCGGAAACCAATGCAATTCCTTTGGAAGTAATATTAAGAAGATCCGCAACATCATCCTTGCTTCCGTTTTCTAATCCACCTCCATGAAAATGAATAAAGACCGGAAATGAGGTACCGACATCGGGCAAATACATATTTAAAGAACATATGTCCGAATAATTTTCTTCATAAATAATATTTAATAATTTCTTCATCTTAAATAACCTTACCTTTCCGCTTTATAGCCTGTCAGCCAACAATACCACTTCGCTCGATACCCTCTGTCATACTTTTCTGAGCAAATATGTATATAATAATCAGAGGTGCAATTACCATCAGGCTCATTGT
>DOWG01000322.1:14822-15527 GCA_003519685.1 Lachnospiraceae bacterium | reverse complement strand
CATCATGAAGATAAACAATCCGTTTTTAAAAGCAAACCCGGTAAAAGAGAGAATTGCTAAGGGCCAAAAGGTATCCAATAAACTAATTGTATTACCGGTAAAAAGTTTTATAATACCAAAGAAATCAAAGTAACGAAATTTTAAATACATAGCTGTTTGAAACGTGGACGGAGGCGCTAATATCGTAAAATACATTAGCATCGTTACCAACCCGCGTCCCTTAAATTTAAACCTTGCTAAACCATAACCTATGTAGGAGCAGATAAACATCTGTACAATACCGCAAAAAAAGGATATGAAAAACGTATTCTTCAATGCAGTAAAATAATTGGTGTATTTAGCAACTACCTTATAGTTGTCCAACGTGAAATTACGAGGGATATATACTACAAGGGTATCCAATAAATCCTCCTCCGTCATAAAGCTGGTTGAAAGCTTTAAAATTAAGGGGTATAAGATAATAAACGATAATCCTATCAAAAGCAGATAACGTAGAATATTACCAATTACCAGTTTTGTCATACGCTCTGCCCAATACTTATTTCTAAACCTCTTCATTCACATTACCCTCCTAATTAAGCATGCAAAAAATAGTTAGTATTATCTAATTGACAATGCTTCCTAACAGAATCTATTCCCTGTTTTGATAAAATACAAAGCGTTTCACAGTTACGCCCACAACGATCATCAGGATACCGATTACCA
>DOWG01000322.1:0-14733 GCA_003519685.1 Lachnospiraceae bacterium | reverse complement strand
CCTTCTATCTGAGCCGCTTCATATAAGGAAGGGGCTATTCCCTGCAAACCTGCCAAAAATATCAGTATCTGAACTCCCGAAGAACTTACCACTTTATATATATTGGAGGCTACGGAGACAGTCATACTTGTAAGCATGGGGCTGAACGACAATACATTGGAAAAATAATGCGTCAAGCTTGCTGTATTAAATAATTGATCCATTTCAGATGCCGCACTCATGCTCTTACCCACATCGATACCCTGATATGCATTTAATACAGAATTCACAGCATCTGCCTTATTGATAATACCGGTTGCTAAAATAACCGGAATAAAGAAGATTGCACGAAATAGGGTACGCCCCTTCATTTTTTTATTCAGCAAAATAGCAATAAATAAACTAAACATAATCGTTATTGGTATGTTATAGACCATGTTTATAATAGAATTTTTAAGATTATTTACAAAGTCAGTGTCCACCGTCAGCATATATAAATAATTTTCGAACTTTACATTATGCATAATGATTCCTTGTGATGGATCCGTTTTTATATTCATAAAGCTGAATTTAAAGGAGTTAACCATAATCCCTAAAAAGAATAATAAAAATCCTATGATAAAAGGAGCTACAAACAGCCAACCCATTCTGGCCCTTTTTGCCTCTAGTGACATCTTCTTCTTTACTTTTGCCATTATTATCTTCCTCCTATCTGCTGTATTGCATAACTCATAGGAGCAATTGTTATTCCATCTTCCTCTACATTTTCATCCGAGTAATTAACATATATTCCGGTTCCATTTTCATATGTAGTAAGATAAACATCCTCCGCCAATTTTACATGATCCTGTATTGGAATATTCTGCACAGAGGATAATGCTTCGTTAATCTTATGGTATAATGAAACTGCTTGCTCCTTCCAAACATCATAATTGACAGAATAGAATGAATCATATACCCCGCTTTCTTTTAATGTGGAACTTTCATAGCACAGCAAAAAGTATGGAACGGTTCCATATTCAATACAGGTAAGCAGATCTTTGTCCAAATTGCTAGATAAGTTCAAGGCATTTCCCGTATATTGTACATAACCATGTAATGCAATTTGAATAAATGGAACGCTTTGATCCGAGATAAGATAAGAGCTGTCCGTTGTCGGAAGATTTAGGATATAATCTGCATAACCAAAGGTATATGCATTACCGCCGTCAACCATTATTCCATTATATTTTTCGTCCGCTTGGCGAAGCATTTCTATAATAATATTTTTTGATTCCTCTCTGTTAACATAATTGTTTTTATTATAATTAGAATTTAGTACATTACCGGTACTTCCAAGAGATATATTGTCAAGACCAAGCTTATCATAATCTTCGGTAAAACTGGAAAAATAGGATAATATCGCCTGGGGGTTTACACAATAATACCAACCGCTCATTTTAAGAAGAGGAGTCAAGAACAACGGATAATATGCATTTTTTTGAAATAATGTACGTACTCCGTCCCTTGAAGCAGAATAGTTATCAAAGAGGGATTTATCATCATGTACAAGAAAATTTACATCCGGATATACCTCAGCTCCCAGTTGATCCGCTTCCCGTGCCAAATCCAAAAGCCCGTTCTTGCTGCCAATGACTTTTTCAACCTTCATTTTAGAAGCCGCAGTATGATAATATCCGCCATTATACCATGCCAGATAACGCAGTTTCATATTGGTTACATCATGGTCCGTGAAATATTGCATCATCGTCATTGCATCATCAAAGGAGGTGACGGAAACATTATCCACTACCGGAATACCAAGTTTTTTCACCGGTTTTCGAACTGTGCCAATGGTTTCTAAAATAAAAGGAAGATCTTTTTTCGTATTTACCGCCGTAATTATTTTCTCATTGATAAGATAGGACCGGTATGCTTTCGCCATACCGACATAATTTGCGTCTTTACCGGTAAGAAAATAGTATTTCATATTAATTCTGCCGTTATAACCATTTTTGTCATAGACTACCCAGGGCTCCTGTTCAAAAGCGCGTTCTGCCATGAATTTATCACTATATCGTATCATAAAGTCAGCATAAGAAGCATTATAGGAGTGACTTATATTACCTAGCTCGCAATTAATGCCCGAAACCGCATCCCCCTCTGTTATAATACCAAAAATAGCTTTATTTCCGGTCTTTATTCCAAATACAGGATAGCGGAATTCATTTTTAATACTGCCCCTGTCTACATTGGTTTCCGCAGCATCATAACCATAGGTTTTACCCCTAGTCAGGAATGTTGTCTTATTGTTTTCATTATTAAATCCAATCAAAGTACCTGATCCATCAGGCAGGAATACATATCCTTCCTCTCCTGTCTGCCCGGCACCAAAATAAGGTAACAGTGAAATATAGGTCAGATAAAACTGACTTCTGTCATATTCAACATCTTCAATATTTAAAGATACGTCCAAGGTGTCCTCTGATAAAACATAGTCCACAGATAAGTGGAAGCATGGAAAGCTCTCTGACTTTGATCGATGACCCAACGCTTCATATTCTGCTTGCATTTCGTCATAAGTATATCCTGCTTTTTTATAATATTCCTCCAATGTTTTTTTATCTCTGTCGGTTACTGAGGTTTTTAAGGTATAAATATCTGTAGCTGCCAGTGCAGGGTATTTCTCCAGTTGTTCTTCATTCGCTTCCTTCGCACTGTAAAATAGATAAAATGCTTTCATCCTTTTAGCAGCAGTGGATCCACTTGTTTCCTCTACTTTGGCTGCCAATTCATCGAAACTTGCCGAACTAATTTGTTCCGGTAAAAGCCTAGCTGATTCTTCCCTTCCCAAAACCATTTGAACCCGGATACCATCCGCCATCTTAGCCCATGATATTTGATTTAATAGGACAGCATTGGTATAACTATCAAATACCGTAGTAGTTTTTGAATTAAGATTATAGTAAGTTAGTAGTAATGGTGAACTTAATTGCATTTTGGTTGTATCCGAAGCCTTTGTATCCTCCATAGCATTCTGTGGGGACGAATAAAACATTTCACCGCTAGCATTATCTTCGATTGCGATACCACCGGTTTCATTATCAAAATAAAGCTTAAGCACATCATTCTGGGCTGCAAGTTCAAGGCCCTTGCCCACTGCTATATCTTTATAATCCTCAATGACATCTTTATTCACCCGGGAAGAATGGGGTATCCCCTGCAATACAGGCCTGGAAATTATTGTCCATACACTTAATACCCCGATCAGAATGGCAGCAAGTAAAATAATACAAAGGATAATTATTTTTTTCTTTTTTCTTATTACCGTATTCATCTCTTTGTCTCCTAAATTCTGTAAACAATTTCGGAAATAATCGTCCTGCCGAATTCCCACATCTCATTTAATACATTGATAAAAAGAATCCCGATAAAAGCGATAAATCCCATACCAATCAGTGACAATATCGTAGTAACTATATTCTTTCCAAGACTATATTCATTGGTAGTCAGTATTCCAAAGAATATTAAAAATACAGTCCAGTATAGTCCTAGATTATTCATGAAATAAATAAATTGAATTTCACCGCTTGTAACAAAATTTGATAATATGGTTGCAGGTATCCCTAACAATATCATAGGCATCAGAGAATAACAGGTCGCAATAAATATATCACGCATTTTACCCTTACCATCCATCAAAGTGGTTAGTGACCAGTTCGCAACCGTCCATAATAATACAATAAAGCCAACGGACATAAATGCATCATATAAACTGATTTTGTTCCACTCATAACCCTTGATCATATATCCGGTGGCATATTTAGCAAATAGGTAATTAAAAATTGCCAAAGCAAAGATAACGATTGCTCCTCGCATTCCACCGCGATTGTCTCTCTTTAGTTCGTAATATCCATCAAAGGGATGGAACATTGTATAATAGGAAAAACATAACTCTTCTTTTAGGGTACGTTTTCCGTGTTTTGTCCAACCGGTATCATTAACCCTCTTCACACGTCGCGAGATATATCCCAGAGCGAAAACTAGGATTACGATCCCTAAAGGAATCAGGAGAAAATAATCTGCCATCAACTCCTTACGATATTCTGTATATGCTTTTTGATAACCCTTCAGATTATTTCCCAACTTATAGTTTTTCATCGCATCCTCATATCTTTCCAAACGCATATAAGAGGCTGCTACTCCTGAATAAGCCTGATCAAAGTTTGAATTCTGTTCTAAAACCTTTTTCCATTGCTCAGCCGCCTCAGCATATTTGCGATTGTTTTGATATTTCAGTGCTAAAGCTATACTGTCTCCATATACTGTCCTGGAGAAGACAGTAACAACTCCTGTATTAGAATCCAATACCAGGATATCACTGCCATGATAGCATAGGGCAACCGGCTTTTGAAATACACCAACCTGCGTTCCGGAACCACCGAATACATAAAGTAGATTTCCTGTGATATCATAAGTGAAAATTCTGTTTCTGGTGGAATCAAGGACACTAAAGGTACCATCCTCTCCTATGGCAACATCTATAAATTTTGAAACTTCTCCATCATTGATTCTATAATCACCAGCCTGGCCAAAAGCACCGTTTCTTCTAAGTACGTCAACACCGGAAGGATTAAGCTTTTTAATCGGGGTTGCTGACCTGTCATTGTTTATCATGGAAGAATATTGTCTCCCGGCATCCAAAGCGCTAGAGGTAACATAAGGAAACCCATCCTGATCAATGGCTATATTATTGTATTCCGTCGGTACATTTTGCTTGGAACGGGCCTTTTGTGCCTCCGTCTTTAACATATTGGACAGGATATCGGCAAAGGATCCTTTGGTTTTCTCCGCACCGATGAATCCTGCAAAGGTTCCGTCTGATTCTAAAGAAATGACACCCATGTTAGTACTCTTGGCAATCACATAGATACGATCATAATTATCCACAGCAAGAGCAGACGGCTCATATATCAATCCATGTAATACATCGGAGGAAGGAGCTTGCAAAATTGCTTTGCAATTACCTTCGATATCCAAAATTACAATTCGTCCATTTTTAGAATCTGCTACATACAAACTGCCGTCAGCAGTAACAAAAATACCGCCCGGCTGATTAAAACTTTGTTCAACGCCATCCTTATCAATAAAACTGCTAATGTTTCTTATGAGTTGATAATTATTATCCAATACTAATATTCTGCTGTTTCCTGTATCTGCGATATAGATATATCCCTGTTCATCCGTTACAATATCTCCCGGTGAGTTTAATGCCGTATCGAGTCCAAGGCCGGATGCCTGAATAATACCTTTGGGTTCGTATGCATCGGGTGAAAGATAATACCACCCCAACGCATCGTAGGTATAAGTTTCATAAGGCACATAGGCATAAGCTGTAGATACTCCACGAAACTGTACCAAGAGCATCATAAGAACTATTAACAGAAATAAGTGTTTCTTTTTTGGCATCTTGCTTCCTCCCTATTAATCTTTCATACCAGACGTGGACATGGTCTCAATAATATTAGACTGCGTGAAAATGAAGATAAGAACGGGAACAAACATCATCAATACCTGTGCCGCTGCAGCTGCACCTGCTCTTGCAATACCACCATTCATAATCTGGGAGAGCGCATAGTTTACCGTCTTTAAGTCTTCCCTTCTGATATAGATACTGGAGCCCATTCCCCATAAACCCTGAACAGAAAACATAATTAATGTCAACCACGCAGGTTTTACCATAGGCATGGCAATCTTCCAAAATACATATATCTCTTTCGCACCATCTATTCTCGCTGCCTCTAAAATGTCGTCCGGTACCATTTGATCCATAAATTGTTTCATTAAATATAAACCGAGGGATGATGAAAATGCCGGGATTATTATTGATTTATAGGAATCAATCCAACCAAGCTTAGTAAATATCAAGAAATTAGGAATAGAAGTTACTGCGGAACTAAACATCAAGGATAATACAACCATACCAAATAACAGGTTTTGCCCCGGAAATTTATGCTTCGACATGGCAAATGCACACATAGAGGCAATGATAACATGACCGGCAGTACCAACTGCAGTAATAAATACCGTATTAAATATGTATCTGCCAAAAGGCACCCAGGAATTAGACATTAAACGAAATAAATCCTTGAAGTTCTTGGTGGTAGGGTTTTCAACAAATAGTCTTGGCGGAAAATAGAAAAACTCCTCCAACGGTTTTATAGAATTACATACTGCATATACAAGAGGCAATGCCATAATCAGTCCAAACAATAATAAGATAAAATAAATTCCGATATCGGTAATATAGGACCGTTTTACACCTCTTGTACGCCTCGATAGTTTTATTTTCTTCTTCATCTTTATTCACCCACCTTAGATATAACTTTTTGAATTAATTTATTGGACCCAATCATGATTAAGAAGAGTATCGTGGCTATGGCAGAAGCATACCCCATTTCAAAACGTACACCACCATAATCCTCCAAATGATTGAAGATGGTATGAGCAGCATAGTTGGTGGATGGTAATTTACAAAGTGCTGTTACGATACTTCCCACACCGAACGCACCAGTGATGCTCATTACCGCACCAAACATAAGCTGTGGTTTCATGGAAGGTAGTGTAACATACCAAAGTTCCTGCCAACGGTTTTTGATACCGTCTATAGCAGCTGCTTCATATAAATGTGAAGGAATACCTTGAAGGCCTGCAATAAATGATAAAAATGTAGTTCCAACACTGGTCCATAATGCAATTCCTATAATCAAAGGCATCATATAGGTGGGATTTTCAAACCATAGTATCGGAGATTGAATGATTCCGTATCGAATTAATAAAGCATTCATATAACCCTGTGAATCATTATTAAAAATGTATTGAAATATAAAATATACATTTCCTGATAGGGCGGGTGCATAGAAAATCAATGTTAAAACCGTTCTCCATAAACGAGGAAGCTCATTAATCATCCAAGCCAGAAACAAACAGATTAAATAGCCTACCGGTCCGATAATAACCGCCATAATAAAGGTATTTCCTATCGCATCTATGAAAATTCGGTCGGCAAGAAATAATCTTACATAGTTCTCTATTCCAATAAATACCGGCTTTTCAAGTACGTTAAACGATGTAAAGCTCAGGCAAATGGAGATAATTACCGGCAATGCAGTAAAGCAGAAGAACAATATCATATATGGAGCAACAAATAAATAACTCTTTCTATTCCGCTTTATCTCGTGCAATAGTTTAGATATCTTATCACTCATCAACTCGTTTCCTCCCTATTCCAGCCCAAATTCTGCTCGTTTTCTCGTGATTTCCTCATTAGTTTCTTTTGAATAATCCATTAGGACTTCGCCTTCTCCTGTTCCATAAGCGACATTAGCAGCAAAACCAACGTTTCTCGGTACATAGTAACCACCCGGAATTTCCGGAGTTCCTGTAATATACCCCCATTGCTCCAAGAGATTACTGTATTCTTCCTTCGTCCATGGAAGGCTGCGGATTGCTTCCATATTAGCCGTTGCATGCATCGCTGATTTTCCAAGAACCGATTTCATTTCCTGTGCAAATTGAGCCTGTATGTCTGTAGAAGTCCACCATTCAAGAAATTTCCAGGATGCATCCGGATCCTTTGCACCTGAAAGAATCATTGCACAAGTTCCGTTGCAGGCAGCAGCTCTGGTAATACCATCTTCTCCTACAGTTCCAGGTATCGGAGCAAAACTCCATAAGCCTTTAATTTCCGGCGCAAACGCAACTAATGTGTTATATTCCGTATAATCCTGTATCGCCAATGGCATTAATCCTGTACGGAAACGATTTGCGAAATTATAATCTCTCGGAAATTTATAGGTAGTAAACAGATCAATCATTTTCTGGAATGCATCCACAGTAAGATCCTCATTCAGTGTGGAAGCTGATAATGTGGAATTATATAATGAACCACCATTTTGGTATAAGAATATCTGCATCCCGGGAAGCCCCTGGGGGAAGCCGATTTCTAAGTTGTTTCTTTGTAATACTGCTATTACCTTATAAAAATCATCCCAAGTTTGCGGTACACTAAGACCCAACTCGGCAAAAATATCTTTCCGATAAAACATCATAGGAAATGTCTGAGTTTCAGGAATTGCATAAACCTTGCCCTCAAATTCATAGGATACCAAAGCACTCTTATGGAAGCGTTCACTGACTTTTTGATAACCTTCAAATTCATTTAAACTCATGACTGCATTTCTGACAGCATATTGAATTGGTATACCAATCTGATTACCCAAGGCTACGTCAGGGCCTTTTCCTGCTAATACTGAGGGAAGTAATGTCTCCCCACTTACCAGTTTCAAATCGATATTGATATTTCTTTCCGGTGTAAAACTGTCATTAATCATCTGTCTTAAAATATTGGCCTGATCTCTACCGGACATAATCCATACTTCAATCGTAGATGTCTCTTTCATTTCTTCATCACTAACAGTTAAGCCTAAAGAATTATAATCTACGAAAAATGACATAATAAAACACTTTATCTCATACCATATATTTGAAAAAAAGCCATGCTCAGCGCTTGGTAAAACCTCGCCTACAGGGGCCACATAAATATAGTCAATGGATAAAGGCTGCTCACTGGTGGTTAAAACCCAGCTTGCCAAATTACCGATATTATCTTTAAAGGCAGTAAAATAGCTGGCTATACTCTCAGGGTCTTCATACATCCTGGACAACTGATACTGTAGTTTATCCAGAATAACAGTCTGCTCCCCCTTCTTGCCTACGATTTCTTCTAACTGCGTCGATATTTGCTTTATGGCTTCTGCCTGTTCACCCATTAACTTAATAGTCTGCGGGATCTGGCGTTTAAAATTATAATCTCGGTAAATATCAGGCTCTGAGCCGATAATTAGTAATACTTTACCATAGATTTCATTTAATACGGTTAAGCTATCATTCACTTGGGATATGACGGATGCCAAATCACCCAAAGTAACTTCCAGACTGATTTCGTGTTCCCCTGCTGTCAGGTAGAACATATAGTCTTCTTCATCATTTCCTAAAGCTTTAACCTTCCAATCACTGCTATATTTAAAACTCAGATTTTTAGCCTCTTCAAATGGTATATCTCCATCAATACGAAGCAATCTGCTCGTAAATATCCCGGATAATAGGCTCTGTTTATATCGCAATGCAATGGTGTACAACCCATCTTCCGGTATATTAATTTTCCAACTGATCCATTGGCCAGCCAATTTGAACTTATCTTCACTAATGATATTTAATTTCACTGCGGATGTATTTTGTGGTTCTGTAGCCGGCGAGGTTCTATCAGTGGATGGATATAATGTGTAATTTGACTTCTGATAGGTATCCTCAGCTTGTATCTTGACTGGTTCTGCATGTGCCGGTTTATACCCATTCTTGTCATATTCTGCTTTCACTTCTTGATATTTGGATAATGCTCTTGTCCTATGTATCGTTATACAACCTATGTACATCGGTTCCCTAACTGCCTCTATGGTAATGACATGGGTTCCTTCTTTTAAATAAAATTGCAGAGCATCATTATAATACCTAGAAGCATCGTATACATCCTCGCTTCTCCAGCAAGGAGTTTCTATTTGTTTGGGTTTGATATCATTCCCATTGATATCCTGTTTGATTTTCTCAGCATCAACCCACACTCTGCTAAAAGTTACAAACTGAGCCTCTTTATATGGTATTTCACCATCAATAGAAATTGTCCGCTCTATATCGTTATTATTTCCTTCTGCCGGAAGATAATCGACCAAAATGTTATACATTCCTGTTTCTTTGATGGTAACTTTCCATGAAATACTACTTTCTTCTCCGGAATAAACTGCATTGGAATATTTACCATCACCATTAGGATCTCCAACTTTTGTTACTTCACCGGCCGCTTCCAAATAATCATCCGCCAAAATTATATGAACATCGTTTCCTGATTTTACATTCTTATATTTTTCCAGGTATTGACCATATGTATCACCTATAAAATAATTCATATTATTCTGGTATGAATCTAATTTATCAACTTCAGCCTGTGCCACATTACTACCATAAGGAAGCGATACAGAACATATAATGGAAAATAACAATATAACAGCAATAATTTTTTTCTTTAATAATTTCATGTTATCACTCCACCCAATGCTGATAGGGATTCAAACCACTAACCGTGTCTTGCTGGTATGTTCCATACAAGTGATTCGAATCCCTTATATCAACATTTTCTATTTAAGTTCTGTATTATTCTGTTTCTGTTTCTTCTACATAAGTACCCATCATTTTCTGTATAAATTCTTGTATACCTGTTTCAACCGAAATTTCAACCTCAGCTACTGCAGAAGCTACTTCAGTAGTCGGTGAAAAAAAGCATATATTCGGAATGATACTTAACCCCTGATAAATATCACCAACCATTTGCTGGCCGATAAAGCAAAGATCAGAAACAGCATATTGGTTTATATCCGCTAATATTTTTGCAGATTCATCATCTCTAAGTTTGGTCATGCAGAATTCATCAAAGGCAATATCGTTTTCTTTTTGAGCTGCATATGCTAAAGCTTCAATCACAATACCCGTCTTTTCAATATCTGAATTGGTGATCGGTACTGCCATACTTGGCGCATCATGACTAACCCAGCACTGATAAGTATCTGTATTTTTTCCCATCGGAATTGGTACAATACCGAAATCATCTTCCATTTCATAAATTTTATCAGCTACACCTCTACCTCTGGAATATGTATAAAACAATGCCTTACCCTCAACAAATGCATTCACATAAGCGTCCATGTCAGAACCCTCAGGCTTCGGATAGAATGTGTCGCCAACGGCTACCATTTTCTTCACCNNTTATTTCCTGATGCCAAATACATTACTACGGAAACATCCCAATCATGACCTGCAGCAAATCCGTAACGGTCATTTTCATCCATAACACCGTCACCATTTAAATCTTTCGATGCAGCCTTCTCATACTCTAAGAATTTATCGAATGTCCATTCCCCTTTTTCCACTAAATCATAAGGACTTTCCAGACCTAACTCTTCAATAATCGCCTTATTAAAGAACATAACAAATACTTCATCATTCTGACTTGCAAAAGGCGCGCCAACACCATAGATTTTATCACCATAGGAAAGAAGCTTTGTATTGTTATAATTAGTCCAATACGGCTTCGTTAAATCAACACCGGGAACATTACTGATATCCATAATTCTTCCACTGCCTACATGCCTTCCAATTTCCCATGTAGGACAAATGATAATATCCGCATACTTATCACCGGATAATACTGCATCCGCAAACTCTGATTCATTATGTTCTCTGAATGTTATTTTACAGTTATAAGTATCTTCTACCCATTTCACTCTTTCAATTATTGCATTCGCTACTTCAGAGCTACCCTCTTTCGGAAACCATCTGTTTTCATTTACATCAGCTACAACAAATTCATATCCACCCAAATCCACAACTTCCGGAGCATCGGTATCCACTTCGGGAACTTCCTCTTTTGTTTCATCCTGATCAACATCCTCAGTCTGATTAATATCCTCAACCTTTTTATCGGTTTCACTAACATCAGACTTGCCTTGATCTGATTTACCGGAACAGCCTGCCAAACCCAATACCATGACAAGTGCAATAAGAATACTTAAGCTTTTTTTAAACATAATTAATACCTCCTCCTATTTTTTAAATTGAAGCCAATTCATGTTAAATAAACATGCATACTAATAAGACACTAACGGTTTTGTCATTTTCACCCCCATATCCTCCTTGTATAATTTTTTCTATCCCTTATTGAACAAACTGGAACCATGTTAGCTGAAACAGAGGACCATTCCCTTTAAATATTAGATACAGATCTTGAATCCCACTGACCTCTGTTATATTACATTGGAATGTTTCCCATACATTCCATCCGCCGGTGTTGGTAATCTCACATTTTCCTATAATTTTACCGTTGATTCCTCCCAGTCGGATTTCTATTATTCCACTCTGATTGGGTGTTGCAGCCCTAAAAACAGCTTTCGTAAATCCCCCATTGCCGAAATCTATATTGTGATATACGGTATAAAAACCATCCGTAATGCTATCAATATACTTTTCGCCTTCGGAGCTCTCCTCCGTCGTGATTCCCCTGCAGGAATCAAATTGATCCATCTCAATCCTATCCGATGCATCAACTATCAAATTGATATTGCTTCTACAGTTGTTTAAAAGCGAAACTGCAGTTGATAGCCCAAAGATATCATATGGTTTGGTATCGCTGGTTTTAGAATTCCAGGTTGTCCAAATAAGTCCTGCTTTATTTCGGTTGTTCCAGGCAGTGGCCGCATTATATTTTAACCATTCTAAAATATCAGGCTGATTATTATATATTGCAAAACGATATATCCAACGGCACAAAATCCCTTTAAAGCCTATCAAATCTCCATTGTTGTCTTCGTTACTCATCACTCCGCCTTGATACATTGTTTGAATGACATAATCTGCTGCCAATCTAGCCCGATCATAATAAATATCATCCTGAAAATGCTCATACAGCAAAGCATTGGCTCCAATAAAGGTTCCCTGATTATATGTAGAAGCCCATTGATTCTTTGATCCGCTTATATCGTATGCATCATATACATGACCTGTAGAATCTTCATATATATTTGCCACTACCCAATTCATGATTTGTACCGCTTTATCATAATAACTTTCATCTCCCAAGGCCTCTCCTAACAAGCATGCGGCTATGGTTGCCGGACAGTTAATACATGCATTTTTGGTTTGGTTATCCGTACGCCACCAAATACCCCCACCCAAATCATCGCTCCATCCTCTATCCCATACCAGATTAAAATGATATTCTGCTGTTTTTAAGAACTCTTCATCACCGGTTAAAAGATAAGCTCTGGCGCAGGCAATAACCATCCACATAATATCGTCATTGTATTCATTATTGCCCCAATCCGTCCCATAATGTAAATTGAACCCTTTGAAAATATCATATATCATATCTTTGTATCTGGGATGTCCGGTATTTTCATAAGCATCTAACACTATTTCATATATTTCTGCCTGATCCCAGAATTCCGTATTCAGAAATAAACCAAATTTATTCATATTGCTATAGTAATAAAATGCATTTATAAAATTGGTGAAACTTTCATATGCAGCCTCTTCTACGTTAAATTGATAAGCTGTATAATATCCATCTTTGATGCCACCGATACTCTGTCCTGCTTTCTCCGTTTCGCCTTCCATAGTCGTATTTCCATCGTAAACAAAATTTAAATCTTTACTCCTGCTATTTACCGCTATCCATATGCATAATCCAATTCCGAAAGCAACAACAGCAAAAATTACATAGAAAACTATTTTTTTGTTTTTTATCATAAATTTGCTCCTAAGATGATATATTGATTTATTCTACTATGTTACATTTGATATATATATCATACATCCTATTACATGTTATGTCAATGCATTTTGCGATTATTTCACAACTTTTTATGCGGTAATTGTTTCACTTGTTGCATTTATACACAAAATAAAGATAGTAATTAGAATTTATCTAGCTATATATTCTAATTACTATCTATGAAATTAATATTTTGCATATATATAATACATATACATGCATTGATATATCAGGTATGCTATTTTATTCTTCATTAACCATCGGTAATTCGGTTATACGTAAATCGGTACAACCATAGGGAATAAACCTCTTCTTTATTACAGATCCGATTGGACTTCGACTTTTTGGTTGTTTCAAACATATGCCATGTTCAAAACCCCAATCAATTTCAACTACATTAGCGAGGATTTGTATCGGTGGACACTCATTTGAGAATACATAATCGCCTATGGTTCCCTCCACTACTTCCACCTTGCGATTGGCAAAACCATAATTCCATTTACTGCCTGCAAAAATCTCATAATCACAATATGGGTATTTTCTCTCTACTCCATCCCTCTGATATTCATGTGCCACCCATTTTTCATCAATGAACAGGGAGTAGAGAAGCATTCCGCGCTCTATACAAAAAAGCTCATTCGGCCGTTTTACAAATTTAGTTTCGTATTCAAACTCCACGTAAATCTGCTTTGCCTTTTCCCATACTCCGTTTAGTTTCAAACCGCCCCTGCATTGTGTTTCATTTCCATCAACATAAGCCTTTTTTACAACAGAAGGAATTCGAAGCTCGAGCGACATTTCCAGCGGTTTTTCAGTGATAACACTTACCCGGTAGCCATTACCAAAAGGATAATCGGTTTCTATCTGAATACGAACCTTTACTCCATTATGCATTGCATTTACTGTAACCGGAGCAATTGCCGTTATCGCAAACCCTGTTTCACTTTTCATCACTGTGGACAAGGCAAATTTGGGCCATCCTTGATTAAAATTAGCCGTGCAGCATCCGAAATTCGGCTCCAATCCGAATAAATGAGA
Source organism: Lachnospiraceae bacterium (assembly GCA_003519685.1). GTDB lineage: Bacteria > Bacillota > Clostridia > Lachnospirales > Lachnospiraceae > Mobilitalea. Next base: position 299 of record DOWG01000322.1, on the reverse strand, counting down.
TTCTCTGCTATTGGTACGGAAAACCACATGATCTTCCGGTAAATAACTAACTTCCACCTGATTTGTCATCTGATCATACTGATGTGTCCACATATCAGCACTGGTAGCTGCCGGCAGTGCATTAAATGCAAGTTTTTCCAGCAAATCCGACCAATAAGGATCTCCTGTTATGGATATTAAATTTTCATATGAATACATTGATTCCACTACAGAACACAGTTCACTTCCCTGTACCGGACTATTTCCTGATAAACATTCATCTCCGGTAAAATGTCCTGCTGCCATCCCATGATCACGAA
>DOWG01000043.1:4341-5719 GCA_003519685.1 Lachnospiraceae bacterium | reverse complement strand
GGCAGTATTACCGGACTGATCACAGGAGATGGCCGTGAAATCCTGTACGGCGATGTTTCGCAGGGCTTTTCATTTCTTGACTATGACACTTATCAAAAAGCAGTTAGGAACGAGGATAATCTTGGATATGAGTATGGCAAATACGATGGCAGAACCTATCTATTTATCTTTACTAAGATAGAGTCTTCGAATGCACTTTTATGCACTCTGATTCCGGAGAGCCAGATATTAGAACAGGTTCACGGTGTCCGTACCGTGACCATGTCATTTGTAATTTTGGCCTCGGTAATCGCAGTGCTCATCGCTTCCTATATCTCTGCAGGCATTACCCATGTGGTTAAGAAGACGAATGGCGTATTGTTTCAGGTTTCGGAAGGAGATCTTACCCCTTATCTGGAGATAAAGCGAAAGGACGAGTTCGGCATTCTTGGTAGAAGTATTAATCATATGATTGCAAGCATGCGGGATTTAATACAAAAAATGATGGCGGCCAGCACAACGGTCTCCACCTCTTCCCAGGAAGTGACCGATACCTCGAACCTGCTCTTTCGTGCAACCAAGGATATCTCCAAAACAGTAAACGATATTGAGCAGGGAATAACGCAGCAGGCGCAGGATACGGAAAGCTGCCTGGTACAAATGTCTAACCTGGCCAGTCAGATTAATTCCGTTCATGAGAATACCGATGAAATTGATNNAAAAGGCAAGGGGGACCTCGGATATTACGCAGATCATTATCGAGGATATCGTAAATTTGGAGAAGCAGTCCGGAATGATTGACAGTATTATCGGAACCATTAATGGGATAGCAAGCCAGACGAATCTATTGTCCCTGAACGCATCCATTGAAGCGGCCAGAGCCGGGGAAGCCGGCAAGGGCTTTGCGGTAGTGGCAACCGAGATAAGAAAACTGGCGGAGCAATCTTCGGATGCGGCAAATAAAATTAAAGATATTATTTTGCAGATTCAGAGTCAGACGCAGAAAACAGTAGCTACCGCAAGGCAGGCGGAGGATATCGTTGCCTCCCAGGAGGAAGCTCTGTCGGATACGGTTAAAGTCTTCGGGGACATTAATCATCATGTCGAGGGGCTGACGGAGAACATTAAAAAGATTGTGGATGATATTGTTCAGATGGAGCATGCAAAGAATGATACCTTAAATGCAAATGAGAGTATCTCCGCTACCTCTGAGGAATCTGCAGCAGCAGCCAATGAACTTGGCGTGACTGTAGAAGAGCAGCTGCAGGCCGTGGAGAGATTGAATGAATCGGCAGTAAAGCTGGAAACCCAGGCGAAGGATCTGGAGACTGCCGTACAATTCTTCAAAGTGGAATAATGAATGACGTTACTATTCACACCCGGGCAAAGTCTATCCTAT
>DOWG01000043.1:1929-4308 GCA_003519685.1 Lachnospiraceae bacterium | reverse complement strand
TTTGTCGAAATCATAGCATGGTATACATGGTGGGTGTGAATAATAACTGAATGGCGGTCACATGAAGATGTGCTATAATGATAGAAGCCCCTTTGTTAATTACTTAAGGAGATTAGACATGAAACGATATACAGTGATACTAGTTGATGATGAAGAGGAAGTAAGACAGGCAATTATACGTAAATTAGATTGGGAAGCGATTGGTTTTGAAGTAATCGGGTACGCAGATAATGGCGAAGATGCTCTGGAAATAGCAGAGCGTCTTCGCCCTGACGTTGTAATGACGGATATTAAAATGCCTTTTATGGATGGGCTGACCCTTGCTAATAAGTTAAAGCAGATTTCAAAGGATACCAAGATTATCATTTTCTCTGGTTTTGATGATTTTGAATATGCGAAGGAAGCAATTAAATTAAACGTTGAAGAGTATATCCTAAAGCCGATTAACGCAAGTGAACTGAAAAGCGTATTTATAAGAATTAAAGAAAAACTGGATATTGAAATCGGTACAAAACGGGATATCGATCAATTAAAAAAATATTATCTGGAGAGTCTTCCGATCATGCGGGAGCAGTTTATGATCGGTTTGCTGGAGGGAAGACTTTCGAAAAACCGCATTATAGAAATGATGAAAACTTATGGGGTGGACCTGAATGCCCCATACTATATGGTAGGAATCTTTCATACGGATAATTCCTCTATTGCGGCAAGAACCGATGAGGATTCCCTGCCGCCGGCAGAGCTGGCAACCCTGTCCCTGAAGCAGATTGTTGATGAGACCTTAGAAAGCTTTTGTAAGTTCCGAAGCTGTATCTATCTGGAAGCGGTGGTAGCCATTGCATTTTTGGAGGACGTAAAGCAGAGCAATAATGTAATTCATGCAATGGATCAGATCTGTAAGAGTGCGTTTCGTATCTTGGAGAGCAATACATCGGCAGGAATCGGTTTTCTCTGCGATGATGTCATGGGCTTAAGCCATTCTTACCAGGGAGCGAAGGATGCAATTGATTATCGTGTGCTTTTTGAACCAAACCAGGCAATCTATATCCAGGATATAGAATCGCAGGTGAATCATCAAAACACATGGGACAGCCAGTATACGGAAAATATTCTGCGGGAGATTAAGCTGGGAGAGGCTGCGGATCTGGAGAAAGCAATCGACGAGCTTATTCATTATATTAAAAAATCTGCAATATCAATCCAGCTCTATCTGATATCGCTAACGGAAATGATTACGGAAATCTTTAAATTGGGCAGAGCCTATCAACTGGATATGAATCAGGTCTTTGGACCGGATTTTAATATAAACAATAAGGTTTATCAACTGGATTCCCTGGAGTCTCTAAAGCAGTGGCTGCAGGATATCTGCCGAAAAGTAAGAAACGGGATCCGGCGGGAACGGACGGATACAGCGAGGCTATTGATTGAGAAGGCGATCAAATACATTGAAGAGAATTATCATGACAGTGAGTTATCGGTGGACATTCTCTGCCAGCATCTTAATGTAAGCGCAACTTATTTTTCAACTTTATTCAAGCGGGAAACCGGCATTAATTTTATTAATTATTTAACCAATGTAAGAATGGAGAAAGCGCTTCAGATGCTGAACACGACAGAGGAAAAAACGTATCATATAGCGGAAAAGGTCGGCTATACGGAGCCGAATTATTTTAGTTATGTATTCAAAAAACACTATGGCATATCACCCTCGAATTATCGAAAAAGCAGATAGCTGCCTTCGTAAAGCAGAGAGAAAGGGTGAGTCGGAATGGGTGCAAAAATAAATAGCTTCCACCATACATTACATAAAATAGCGAAGTATTTTAAGAAAAAGAGCATACAGTTCATGCTTTCTATTTCCTTCTCCCTGGTAGCATTGCTCGGAATGGTATTTATGGGAGTGACCATTTATTCCAGATCCGTATCTTCTATGAAGAAAATGACAATTGAAAACAATGAACAATTAATCGAGCAGGTCAATCTGAACCTTAATATGTATCTGCGCAATATGATGCGTATTTCGAATACAATGTATTACAGTGTTATCAAGCGGGCAGATCTCTCGAAGGGAACGCTGGATAAAGAAATGAATCTTCTCTATGAGGCCAATCGGGACAATTTGGTCAGTATTGCCTGCTTTCGTGAAAATGGCAGATTGGTAGCGGCGGCACCGCTGGATAATCTCAAAAGGGGGTTAAATGTATCCGAACAGGACTGGTTTGTTGAAGCAAACAGGGAGATTGAGAATCTTCATTTTTCTACACCGCATGTTCAGAATCTCTTTCATGACAGCAGCTTTAATTATCACTGGGTTATTTCTCTCAGCAGAGTTGTGGAGTTAACCAGCAATGGGCATATCAGCAGAGGCATCCTTCTTGT
>DOWG01000043.1:0-1898 GCA_003519685.1 Lachnospiraceae bacterium | reverse complement strand
TGCTTATCTCCAAGCTGCTGAAGGAAAATAATATAGTTGCCGCAACCTATCAGGATGGTACGCATGAGGAAGTTTTTGAAGGCGAAAACCGTATGGTAACCGTAAGAACGGTGGGCTATACGGGCTGGAAAGTTGTCAGCGTAACAAAAACGGATGAGTTCTTTATGAGCTACTATCAGACCAGACTGTTTACTTTAATTATTATTGCACTTACTATCCTTCTGATCATTTTTGCGAACCAGTTTGTATCCTACCTGATCGGAAACCCAATTAAGAAATTAGATGATTCGGTTAAGGATCTGGAGTTTGGTAAACTGGATCTCAATATATATATCGGAGGCTCCTATGAGATTCAGCATTTGGGAAGAACCATTAAGTCCATGGTGCAGCAAATGCATCAGCTGATGGACGAAATCGTTATTGAGCAGGAGAAGAAACGAAAGAGTGAATTCGATGCGCTGCAGTCACAGATCAACCCGCATTTTCTATATAACACCTTGGATTCCATTGTATGGATGGTGGAGAGCGAACAATATGAAGCGGCAACCTCTATGGTTACGGCATTGGCGAATTTATTCCGTATCAGCTTAAACAAAGGCAAAAATATAATTACGATACGGGAAGAAATCGAACATGCACAAAATTATCTCTATATACAGAAGCTCCGGTATAAGAATCGGTTTGAGGTTACCTTTGATATCGATCCGGAGATCTATGATTGCTGTACGATCAAGCTGATCGTACAACCATTAATTGAGAATGCGATCTATCATGGCGTAGAATTCATGGACGGCGATGGTGAAATTACGATTAAAGGGTATGTGAAGGAAAATGATATCTATATCGATGTGACTGACAATGGGTTAGGAATGCCGGAGGAAACGGTGAAGTATCTTCTGACCGACGATACCCGGATCCATAAGAAAGGCTCAGGAATTGGATTAAGCAATGTTCATCAGAGAATTCAGCTGTATTTTGGAAAGAGATATGGATTAGAGATCGAGAGCGAACTGGACGAGGGGACGACCGTCCATATTCATCTGCCACAGGTGTTTTATGATAATAGAACAATAAAGGAGGATGAAGTTCGTGAAAATGAGTAGAAAGTTTTGGTTTGTCATCCTGCTTTTCCTTGGTCTGTTTGGAATGCTTTTTATCAGTACGTATTTGTATATCACGGATTCCAGCAATCGGGATAAGAATTTTAATATTTCTGTAATTGTTTATGGAAATAACAGTGACCGCTGGGCAACCCTGAAACACGGAATTGATCAGGGGGCTGCGGATTACGGGGCGCAGGTTACCTTTGTAACGATGACAGATGAGAACGATGATAAGGAGCAGAAGAGACTTCTCAAGCGAGAGATCGATAATGGTGCGGATGGAATTATTATTGCAGCAACGGACAGTAATGCGATGGCAGATGCCGTTGAGAATGCGGCCCTTACCCTCCCGGTTGTTCTGGTGGAAACCAATATTGCCGGTGTCACCGGACTGGATTATATCGCTGCAGATAATTATAGCATGGGATTAAATATAGGGAGGTCCGTTATCTTAAATAGTAAAGAGTATCAAAAAGTGGCAGTACTTATGGAGAATCGTCAGCGGAACAGTGTTTCTGAAAGATTTGATGGTTTTATGGATAGTTTAAAATATTCCGATTATCGAATTGACCTGTGGGAGAGAGAGGAAAGCGATTCGGATCTGCCCCAATTTATTCAGGACAAACTAAAAACGACCGGAGCAAACATTGTCGTTGCTTTGGATGATTCTACCCTGGAAGCAGTGATTGATGCGTTGAAAACCTATGATGTTACTGCTGAAGTCTATGGAATTGGAAGTACCAATAAGATTATTCATTATCTGGATTATGGTCTCATTCAATCCATTGTATTTCA
>DOWG01000069.1 GCA_003519685.1 Lachnospiraceae bacterium | reverse complement strand
CCCTTCACTCCGTGAAGTTCACAAGGAGCGTAGCCGATGATCAGGGAAGGTCCGTTATAAGCCTCTGCTTCAGCAAGTACCTTAACGGTCTGTGCCATGTTAGCGCCAAGTGCAACCTGTGCTACATATACGTAACCGTAGCTCATTGCGATTTCAGCAAGNNTTCGAAGCCTTCGATGCCTGTCCGCCGGTATTAGAATACATCTCGGTATCGAATACCATAACATTAACATTTTCACCGGATGCAAGTACATGATCGAGTCCGCCGAAGCCGATATCATATGCCCATCCGTCACCGCCGAAGATCCATACGGATTTCTTAGCAAGGTATTGTTTCTTATCAAGCACTTCTTTTGACAGCTCACAGCCTGCAGCAGCAGATTTTTCAAGTTCTGCAATTAGGCTCGCTGCGGCAGCCGTATTTTCCTTGGTATTGTCCTTTGTCTCCATGAACTTAGCAAAAGCAGCTTTATAAGCTTCGGAGGCTTTCTCAGAAGCAGCAATCTTCTCAGCCTTTTCGATCGCATGATTACGAAGGGTATTCTGTCCAAGATAGATACCGAATCCGTTCTCTGCGTTATCCTCGAATAAGGAGTTTGTCCATGCCGGACCCTTCTTTGAATCCTTATTAACGGTATATGGACTGGTTGCAGCAGGACCGCCCCAGATAGAGGAGCATCCGGTAGCATTGGAAATATACATCTGCTCGCCAAAGAGCTGTGTAATCAAACGAGCATAAGAGGTTTCCGCGCATCCTGCACAGCTTCCTGAAAACTCAAGAAGCGGCTGGTTGAACTGAGATCCCTTCACTGTAGTATCTGCAGGTACTCCGGGTTTCTTGCCTACGTTAGCAACTAAGTAGTCAAATACCGGCTGCTCGTCTACCTGTGTTTCCTGAGGTACCATCTTGATTGCCTTATCCGGAACAGGACATACCGTAACACATTCTCCGCATCCCATACAATCCAGAGGAGATACACTCATGGTAAATTTATATTCGCCGGCCTTCGGCTTTGTATCTGCAAGCTTAATGTTTGCAGGCGCAGCTTTTACCTCGTCCTTGCTTAACATAAACGGACGAATGGTAGCATGGGAACATACAAATGCACAGTTATTACATTGAATACATTTTTCTGCATCCCATTCTGGTACACTGATAGCAATACCACGTTTTTCATATGCAGAAGCGCCGATTTCAAATTGTCCATCGGTATAGTCAACAAATGCGGATACCGGTAAGCTGTCACCATCCATTAAAGCGATCGGATTTAACAGATTCTCAACCATCTTAACGGTTGCAGGACGTCCCTGAAGCGCCGGAACGGCAGCATCTGCCTCCGGTTTAGACCAGGAAGCGGGAACCTCCACCTTATGAAGAGCATCCACGCCGGCATCAATTGCTTTGTAGTTCATTTCTACAACAGCGTCACCCTTCTTGCCGTAGGATTTCTTAGCTGCTTCCTTCATAAACTGAACTGCCTTGTCAATCGGCATTACATTTGCCAATTTAAAGAATGCAGACTGCAGAATCGTGTTCGTACGTTTTCCCATACCGATTTCGATTGCTTTATCAATCGCATTGATGGTATATACCTGAATATTGTTGTCTGCGATATATTTCTTTGCTGCAGCATTCAGTTTCTCACCAAGCTCTTTGTCGTCCCACTGGCAGTTGATCATAAAGATTCCGCCCGGTTTAACGTCCTGAACCATCTTATATCCTTTTGTAACATAGGATGGATTATGACATGCAACAAAGTCTGCTTGATTAATATAGTATGGACTCTTGATCGGCTTATCACCGAANNTATTTATCCGTATGGTCACCGATGATTTTCGTAGAGTTCTTATTTGCACCTACAGTACCATCTCCGCCAAGACCCCAGAACTTACATTCTACAGTACCCTGAGCGGATGTGATCGGAGCCGGCTTTACTTCCGGTAAGCTTAGGTTCGTAACGTCATCAACGATACCAATTGTGAAACGCGGCTTAGGAGCATCTTTCTTCAATTCTGTAAATACAGCAAATACAGAAGAAGGAGGAGTATCCTTAGAACCAAGTCCGTAGCGGCCGCCGGTTAAGATAACATCATTCTTTCCTGCCTCACGAAGGGTTGCAGCCACATCAAGGTAAAGAGGTTCTCCAAGAGAGCCCGGTTCCTTGGTACGGTCAAGAACTGCGATCTTCTTCACGGTCTTCGGAAGAACCTTCAGAAGGGCATTCGAAACCCAAGGGCGGTATAAGCGAACTTTCACAAGTCCTACCTTTTCTCCTGCTGCCATTAAGTAGTCAATCACTTCTTCCGCTACGTCACAAATGGAACCCATAGCGATGATGACACGTTCTGCATCCGGAGCACCGTAATAATTAAATAAGTCATAATCCGTACCAAGCTTTTTATTGATCATACCCATGTACTTCTCAACAACACCCGGTAATGCATCATAGATTCTATTGCATGCCTCACGATGCTGGAAGAATACATCGCCGTTCTCATGAGAACCACGCATAGCCGGATTTTCCGGATTTAATGCATGCTCACGGAACGCTTTTACAGCATTCATGTTGCACATTTCTTTCAGATCAGCATAATCCCATTTTTCAATTTTCTGAATTTCATGGGATGTACGGAAACCATCAAAGAAGTTAATAAACGGAACTTTTCCCTCAATTGTAGCAAGATGAGCAACCGGGCTTAAATCCATAACTTCCTGTGGATTTGATTCCGCTAACATAGCGAAGCCTGTCTGACGGCAGGCATAAACGTCACTGTGATCACCAAAGATATTCAGTGCCTGGGTCGCAACGGTACGAGCAGAAACATCAAATACACAAGGAAGCTGCTCAGCAGCAATCTTATACATGTTAGGGATCATTAGAAGAAGTCCCTGGGAAGCTGTAAATGTTGTAGTTATTGCACCTGCAGCAAGAGAACCGTGAACAGCTCCGGCAGCACCTGCTTCAGACTGCATTTCGACAACCTTAACCTGGTTACCGAAAATGTTTTCCTGCCCTGACGCAGACCATTGGTCAACAACATCGGCCATTGGACTGGAAGGGGTGATCGGATAGATCGCAGCAACATCTGTAAATGCGTATGCAACATGAGCAGCGGCTGTATTTCCATCCATTGATTGTTTGGTTCTAACCATTTCTAGTATCCTCCTTTATTCTTAAAGGTCATAATTGGCCTATAATCGACATAATATTAACACTGATTTTCACTTTTGTAAAGGTTTGTGTCCCGCTACTTTTCCCTGTTT
>DOWG01000109.1:12731-16394 GCA_003519685.1 Lachnospiraceae bacterium | reverse complement strand
CCGGAATATGAACCGCAGATTTCAAACGATGATCCCATTCGTTCTGCAATCGGACAAGGCAAACATGTATATACCGCAGCACAATTATCCAAGTATATTACAACGATTGCAAACCGGGGCACTTCCTATGACCTTACGTTATTAGAGAAGATCGTTGATAAAGACGGGAAAGTTGTCGTTGATAATAAAGCAAAAGTAGATCAGGAGTTATCAAGCATAAAAGATAGCACCTGGGACAGTATCCAGCAGGGAATATATTCGGTTGCCAATGTTCCCGGAGGATCGGTGTACGGTTTGTACCATAACTTAGGAGTTACGGTAGCCGGTAAGACAGGAACCTCTCAGATCAGTAAGGTTGTTCCGAACAATGCATTGTTTCTTTCCTATGCGCCGTTCGAGAAGCCGGAGATTTCGGTCGCGACCATCATTCCAAATGGACATACCTCTGGAAATGCTGCCGAGCTGACCAGAGATATCTATAAATTGTATTTTAATCTGGAGGACCATGACAAATTGGTGGACAGTAATGTCACGTTACCGGAAAATAGATCCAAGGCTTTTTCGGATTAAATACGGATAAAACCGGGTAATAATGGTAAAAGCAGCTATTCTTCAGGATTTATGCCCAGAAAATATGAANNACAACAAACAACGCTGTAATAATCAAAGGGAATAAATACGGAATTGTTGTCGTATTAAGTTCCGATGTAAAATTTGATACACTTAAGGAACTGGTTGCCGAGAAATTCAAAGAATCCAGTAAATTCTTTGAAAATGCAAACATGGCAATCAGCTTCGAAGGCAGAGATTTAACGAATGAGGAACAGAGAGAAATTCTGGATATTATTCAAGAGAATACGGACATGCATATTGTATGTATCATTGATAATGATGCCGAAAGGGAAGAACTCTTTCGTAAGACCTTAGAGCAACGACTCATGGAGCTAGCGAATAACACCGGGCAGTTTTATAAAGGCATCCTGCGTTCCGGTGCCTCCCTGGAGTTTGAAACCAGTGTGGTTATCATTGGTGATGTTAATCATGGCGCAAGAGTGGTATCTAAGGGGAACATCATTGTTCTGGGCGCCTTAAAGGGGAATGCATTTGCCGGGGCAACCGGTAATACGAATTCTTTCGTCGTGGCTCTTGACATGAGACCGATGCAGATTCGAATCGCGGATACGATTGCAAGGTCTCCGGACAAGCCGGTGAAAGAGGAAAGTAAAGAAGCAAAAATTGCTTTTTTAGAGGATGGCAATATTTATATTGAGCCGCTGACCAAGAGTGTCCTTCAGGATATAAGCTTATAAGCGGAACTTTGATATTTTCTTATAAATATTAGATACAGAAGAGAAATCTTCCGGCTACCTGTGGGAAGAAAAGGTATCTTCGAATAAGCAGGAGGTGAATCCCTCTTAAATAGGAGGAACTTTAAAATGGGTGAAGTTATTGTAGTAACATCTGGAAAAGGCGGCGTCGGAAAAACAACGAGTACTGCCAATATCGGAACAGGCTTAGCAATGTTAGACAAGAAAGTGGTTTTAATTGATACAGATATCGGTTTACGTAATTTAGACGTTGTTATGGGATTAGAGAATCGGATCGTCTACAATCTGGTTGATGTTATTGAAGGAAATTGCAGAATTCGAAATGCCTTAATTAAGGATAAGCGTTATCCAAACCTATATCTTTTGCCATCCGCGCAGACAAGAGATAAGACCTCAGTAAGTCCGGAGCAGATGAAAAAGCTCTCCGATGAGCTGAAGGAGGAATTTGATTACATACTGATGGACTGCCCCGCAGGAATTGAGCAAGGCTTTAAGAACGCCATTGCAGGTGCGGACAGGGCATTAGTAGTTACCACTCCCGAGGTTTCCGCAGTAAGAGATGCGGACCGCATTATTGGTTTATTAGAAGCCAATGAAATGAAGCAAACCCACCTCATCGTTAACCGTCTCCGCATGGATATGGTGAAGCGGGGAGATATGATGTCCAGCGAAGATGTATGTGAGATTCTTGCGGTTGATCTGATCGGGGTCGTACCGGATGATGAAAACATCGTCATTTCCACAAACCAGGGAGAGCCGCTCGTAGGTTCCGATACCATGGCTGGACACGCCTTTATGAATATCTGCAGGAGAATCATTGGAGAAGATGTTCCTTTACTAGATCTTACGGAAAAGAGCAGCATCTTCAGTAAGCTGTTTGGTAAGTACAGGAAGAATTAGGGGGGTGGCATAATGGGTTTTGCAGATTTTTTTAAAAAAAGAGGGACCGGTAGTATTGCGAAGGACCGTCTGAAGCTTGTTTTAGTTTCCGACCGTGCCGGATGCTCACCGGAGATTATGGAGCAAATAAAAAATGATATCATTTCGGTGATATCAAAGTATATCGAAATCGACCAAGAAGGACTGGATATTAAAATAACGCAGACCGAATCCGAGACACACAATGGCTATGTGCCTGCGTTATTTGCCAATATTCCGATAAAGGACTTAAAGAGCCCGAAGAAGTAAGGATGAATACCGAATGTTCAATATATTCAATTTGAAACAGTATGATTTTAAACGATATAATTTTTCATTGCTTGCTGTGGTTACCCTGTTGGTAATCATTGGATCCTTTCTGATCAAACAGGTGCAGAGACCGGAGGAAAATTTATTTCAAAAGCAACTGGTTGGTTTGGTAATGGGGTTATGTGTTGCTGCAGTCGTTTCATTGATTGATTATCACTTTATATGCAAATTTTATATTATTTTATATTTTTTCAATCTATTTTTACTAATTATGGTTAAACTATTTGGTAAGAACATAAACTATGCAACAAGATGGCTGCAGATCGGCTCCATTCAGTTTCAACCGTCGGAGCTTAGTAAGATAATCCTGATTCTGTTCCTGGCAAAACTGTTTACGATATTTGAACATAGGATTAACAGCTTTTTCCTTATTGCCTTAGCGGTAATAACCACTGCAATACCTACTGTTTTAATTCTTACACAGACGGATTTATCCACAAGTATGGTAATTATGTTTACCTTTGTTATGATGATATTCGCTGCCGGACTCAGTTGGAAAATAATACTTCCGGTTTTGGTGATCGGGATTCCCGGTATTGCTACTCTGTTTTGGTATGTCCAGCAGGATTATCAGGTATTGCTGACACATACACAGCAGGAGCGTGTACTTTCGATCCTGCATCCGGAGTTATATCCGGAGGTCATGTATCAACAGGAAAACTCCATACAGGCCATCGGTTCCGGTCAATTATACGGCAAACTATTCAGCCCTGCCGGGGTACGTGGTTATGATTACGTACCGGTATCAGAAAGTGATTTTATCTTCTCTGTAGCAGGGGAGGAACTTGGTTTTATTGGCTGCTGCTTTATTATCCTGCTTTTTGCTATCCTGATTTATAAATGTTTAATTGCGGGGAAAAAAGCTCCCGACCATATGGGTATGCTGATCGGTGTCGGAATTTCGTCTATGTTTATGTTTCAGGTATTTGCCAATATCGGTGTTGCCACACAAATATTACCGAACACAGGAATTCCGCTTCCATTTTTAAGTTCCGGTTTAAGTGGACTTATAAGCTATATGATTTCCATCGGAATAATTTTAAATATAAGTATACAAAGCAAATCAAATCGACATAACCTGTAAGGG
>DOWG01000109.1:2043-12710 GCA_003519685.1 Lachnospiraceae bacterium | reverse complement strand
AAGAAAAAATTAATGCAGAATTTCTGCATTGCATATCGTGGAATTTTGAGTAAGAATACTCTATACGCTACCGGAACGACCGGGCGCTTAATTGAAGAGGTAACGAATTTAACGGTTCATAAATATCTGGCCGGCCACCTTGGTGGAGAACAGCAGCTTGGATCCCAGATCGAGCATAATCAGATTGATATGGTCATCTTTTTACGGGATCCGCTGACCAAGAAATCCCATGAACCGGATGTCAATAATATTTTTCAGCTATGTGATAAGCATAATATACCTCTCGCTACCAATTTAGCAACGGCAGAGCTGTTAATTAAGGCTTTGGACCGCGGCGACTTAGATTGGAGAGAATTATATAAGGTTTGATCCCGTTCAATATCATAGGGAAAGGAGCCTTGATGCGAATGACAAAAAAATTAATAATTCTCCTTACGTTTGCATGCTTTTCTTTGGTTGGATGTCAGAATACTTCCGGAGAATTGCTTGCTTATGAAGAAATGAAAGCTTCCGCTGGTTCTGTTTTTGATAACCAGTTTACGGAGGCTGATTTCTTTGCTGAGAATCTGGCCATTATCACGGAGGAAGACAATCACGGAGAGGATCCCATTTTAACATCCAAAGCGAATTTGCTCGTTAATATCACAGATAATGAAGTGATCTATGCGGATCATGTTTATGATCGGCTTTACCCTGCCAGTCTGACGAAGCTGATGACTGCTCTGATTGCTTTACAAAACGGTGAATTAACGGATACGGTAACCATAAGCTATAATGCATCCCATATAGCGGAAAGCGGAGCAAAGCTCTGCGGATTTCACGAGGGGGATACGATTTCCCTGGAGTCCTTACTTTATGCTCTTCTGATTTATTCCGGAAATGATGCCGGTACCGCGATTGCCGAACATGTTGGCAAGAGTGAAGAAAACTTCGTTAAGATGATGAATGAAGAAGCGAAAAAATTAGGTGCGGTGCATTCTAATTTTGTTAACGCACACGGACTTCATAATGACAATCACTACACAACGGCTTACGATCTCTATCTGATCTTCCATCAGTTAATTCAGTATGACACCTTTCTCTCAATCATAAATACTCCAAGTTACAAGGCTGTTTATAAGGACATAGAAGGAAATGAAAAGCAAATGACCTTCCAGACTACGAATCAATTTCTAAACGGTAAGGCGGATCCAGTTCCAGGGATCGAGATTATCGGAGGAAAAACCGGAACAACTCATAAAGCGGGAAATTGCTTAATATTATTGTGCCAGGACAGCAAGCATAAGGAATATATCTCCTTAATCCTAAACTCACCCGATAGCGATCAGTTATATTCCCAGATGTCACATATGTTATCCTCCTTAACCGAATAATTCCTTATACCGACAGGAAAAACCTATAATTTTAAATTATTAACTTTCTGAATGAAATGTCCGTTGGAAAGTTAATAATATTAACAGGGAATGGAATTTAAGAGTTGTCTTTGCAATATAATTGTACTATAATTAAGTTACACAGATACACAAGTTCTATACAAATGTTCTATACAAATATTACAAAATAATATTGGCATGGCAAATTTAACGTTGCGCCCATCATAAGGAGGAGATTACAATGATACAGATTATTTCTGGTGAAAAAGGTAAGGGTAAGACCAAAATCCTTATCGAGAAAGCAAACACCGAAGCAAGAGCTGCACATGGAAACATTGTTTATCTTGACAAAAGCAACAAGCATATGTACGAACTAAGCAACAAGATACGATTAATTAATGTAATGGACCATTTCATTGAAAATCATAGTGAGTTTATCGGTTTAATCAGTGGTATCATATCCTGCGATCATGATTTGCAAGCTATATTTCTTGATAGTTTCTTAAAAATTGCCTATATAAATGATAAAAATTTAGAAGAAGTAATGAATAAACTTTCCAAAATCTCGGATCATTGTAAGGTCGATTTTGTAATTAGCTTATCCAGAAATTATGATCAGCTTCCGGAAAGTGTTCAGAAATATGTGACCGTATCCTTGTAATTCTATTGAATTGGAAATTAATCTTTTTAATGCATGAGGCATGGAGGCATGGAGTTTTTTATAGAAGATAATTTGCATACCTAGAATGAATTAGAGGGTGTAAGAAAGGTTCTTTTCGAAAGAAAAACCTTTCTGCACCCTCATTTTCGTATTATTCGTCGTCTCTCAATCTGCCGAAGAAGCTTAGAGAATATAATCCAGCGATACCAACCAAAGCATAAATTATTCTTGATACCATTGTCATATCTCCAAAAATCACTCTAATCAAATCAAAACTGAAAAACCCGATTAAGCCCCAATTGATCGCACCGATGGCTACAAGAATCAGTGCGATGTAATCCAAAGTTTTCATTGTATTTCCTCCTTTTATCCTTATAATCACTCTCTACAATAGAAATTGTTAAGAGAATCTGTTTCTTTTCTTATTTTTACCTCTTTTTTGTTATTTATACACCTTAATCAAGGTTTTCTAAATCGTACGCAGCGGAAATTTTTATAACACTTCTATCAAAATTGTGCCATATCATTTTAATAATCTGTTACTGTTCACACCCGGGCAAAGTCTATAGTATAATAAAAGNNGTCTCCGAATCGGATACATTTGTCGAAATCATAACATGGTATACATGTCGGGTGTGAATAGTAACAATAATCTAACGTAAAACAGGATTATTAAAATAAAGGCTTTAAAAAGCAGGTAAAAGTAAGTATAATATATTAGAATACCTTGCATAGGAGGCGGAAAGTTGAGCAGCAATCAAAAGGTCGTAAAATTTCGGAAACGAAAAAGTCTTAATATTGGTATCGTTGTGTTTCTCGTTATATTTATATATATCATTATCAATATTTACATATATCTTACGAAAGATCATATCTCCATATATGAGGTACATGAGGGCACTACAGCACAGGATAATCGAATTACCGGACTTATACTGCGTAAGGAGAAGGTTATCACCTCGGATGCAGCCGGATATATTTCCTATTTTCAAAAGGAAGGTGCGAGAGTTTCGAAGAATTCTTCCGTTTATGCCGTCGATGAAAGCAAGCAGATTGTTGATGTCATTTTAAGTGGAGATGTCCCGATTACCTTGACGAAGAAGAACAACGCTGAAATCAAGTATGAAATTCTGACATTTCAAAAAAAATACTCAGAAAGTGATTTCTCCGAAGTCTATGATTTTAAAGAAGAAGCAGATAATTTAGTTCTTGATCTATTAAATACAACTATGTTAGATCATGGACAAACGATTCAGGAGGATACGGGTCTGGACTACTCCTATCAAATGTATAAAAGTAAGGAGAGCGGAGTGATTTCTTATTATATCGATAACTATGAAACCGTTACCGAGGATACGATTTCTGCAGATCTTTTTCAGCAGGATAACTATAATCGGACAAGTCTGCGCACCACTACCATGCTGCCGCCGAACAGTCCGATTTATAAAATCATTACTTCCGATCAATGGTCAATTCTATTGCCGCTCACTCCGGAGCAATATGCCGGGCTGAAAGAAAAGGAATACATTAATTTTACGATACGAAAGGATGATGTAGACGCAAAAGCCAAAATTACCTTCATCCAAAAAGGATCTGATTTTTATGCCAAGCTTACCCTGGATAAATATATGACAAATTATCTGAATGACCGATTTTTGGAAATAGATCTTAAGATCAACGGGGAAGAAGGGCTTAAGATTCCTAAGACCTCAGTTGTAGAAAAGAATTTCTATATGGTACCTCTGGAATACTTTACAGAAGGCGGCGATAGCGGAAAGAACGGTTTGATTATGGAGCGCTATTCGAAAACAGGCGAGGTCTCTTATCAATTTGTACCAGTGGATATTTACTATCAGGATGATATCTATGGTTATGTAGATGCGGATATGTTTGAAGTCGGAACAGGGATTGTTTCGGATGGAAATATGGACCGCTTCACCCTTACACAGATGGGCAAATTAACGGGTGTATACTGTGTGAATACCGGTTATTCCGTGTTCAAAAGAATTGAAGTTCTCTATGATGATAACAAGGAGTATTGCATTATAGCGAAGGATACCCCCTTCGGACTTTCCGCTTATGATCACATTGCACTGGATGGAAGTACCGCAGTAGATCAGGCGATTATTTACTAGGATTAGAGTGTAAAAAGCCAATTAAGTTAACTACTTCAATTTGCACAATTTATGTATTGCTAGGTAATAGAAAACATATTTATTCGCAACACATTCCCACTTGAATGAAGTACGTAATGGTACATAAGACTATAAAATACATAGTCTAAGTACCAACGACTTCATACAGTTGCTCATTAAATATGTTTTCTATTACTACTTATGTTTTTCCTATTTTGTGCAAATAGAAGAAGGGNNTGTTAAAGGATAATATTATAGAGATAGAAAAAAGGATACAGGCTGCCTGTGACAGAGCCGGCAGGGATCGGTCAGAGGTTACCTTAATTGCAGTCAGCAAGACCAAGCCGGTTTCGATGATTCGCGAAGCATATGAATGCGGTATGCGCCACTTTGGCGAAAATAAGGTACAGGAGCTCTCACAGAAATACGAAGAATTAAAAGATTCTTTTGGGGAGGATATCTACTGGCATCAAATCGGGCATTTGCAAAGGAATAAAGTGAAAAATGTTATTGATAAAGCGGTTTTAATTCATTCGGTAGATTCGCTGCGTTTAGCCTTACAGATTGAACAGGAAGCAGCCAAGAAAAATCTTCTATGTGATATCTTAATCGAGGTTAATGTCTCCGGTGAAGATACCAAGTATGGGGTAAGTGTGGAGGAAACACTGCCACTAATCCAAGCAGTAGTAAAATTGGCCCATATCCGCATCAGGGGATTAATGACAATTGCCCCAAATAGCGAGAATCCCGAGAAAAATAGGGAGTGTTTCAAAAAATTGCGAGAATTATATGTTGACATCAAAACCAAAAACATTGATAATGAGGATAACGAGAAAATATGGGACAAGTCTGCGAATGGCAGTCCGACGAAAGAAAATCTTGAATGTAATTTTTCTAGTTACTTTAATATACTTTCCATGGGAATGACCGGAGATTTCGAAGTTGCAATCGAAGAAGGGGCCACCATGGTACGTGTTGGTACCGGTATCTTTGGTGAGCGGCAATATGATCAGAGTAATTAGAGATGGGAGATAGGAGAATCGATCAATGGCAAATATTTTAAAAAACTTTTTGAATTCCATGAAACTTACAGAGGATGACGATTACGAAGATTATCTTGAGGAAGAGTCGGAAAAGGAACAAAAAAAGGCAAAACGCCTTGAAAGAATGGCACAAAAAGCAGAAATAAACGAAGAACCACCCGAAAATCAATCATCGACCACAGCAAATGAGATCAGGAAGGAGAGGGTGTCCAGGATGGAAAGAAATTCGGCAAATAAAGTTGTTCCAATTCGAGCTACATCAAAGGGACTTGAAGTATGCATTATGAAACCTACCTCCTTTGAGGATTCACAGGAGATCTGTGATATGCTGCTTTCGGGAAGAGCAACCGTAATCAATCTGGAAGGCTTTGATGATAAGCTGGCACAGCGGACGATGGATTTTGTATCCGGTTCTGTCTATGCCATTAATGGAAAATTGCACCGAATCTCGAATTGTATTTTTATCGTTTCTCCGGATACGGTAGATATTTCAGGGGACTACCTTGATTTAATTCAGGAGCAGGGATTTGAACCACCGACATTTCATTCTCAATTTTAAGGAACCTTATGCATATGGATAAAGAGGAACAATTATTACGCAGACGCCTTCTGGACTTGGCAAATACAAGTTACTACAAAGGCATCTGCGTATTCTCTGATTTTTTGAATTTAAATGAACAAAATATCTTTCTTAGCATGAAAAGTGAATTGCCCGCAATACAATATAATTTCTTCGGCGGGTTTCCCGATGCGGAAAGAAAAATGCTGTGCTTCTATGGAAATGATCGTATCACGGGGCAAGAGGAGATACCTTTTCCCATCACCTGTATACGAATCAGTCCCAGAAATAAGAGGTTCAGTGATTCTCTGACTCATCGGGATTTTCTCGGAGCGATCCTTAGTCTTGGCATTGACCGGAGTAAGCTCGGTGATATTCTCGTTAAGGAGAAGGAAGGGTATTTATTCTGCACGTCTTCCATCCATGCATTTATTACGGAACAGCTTATTAAGGTCAAGCATACGATGGTAAATGCCGCAGTAATTGAGCAGGAGGATTTTCATTATGATCCGGCATTAAAAGAGATTACCGGTACTGTTTCTTCCGTCCGTTTAGACAGTATTCTTTCGGTAGCCTTTCGAAGCTCAAGAAGCAGTATGGCCGGTCTGATCCAAGGCGGAAAGGTATATGTAAACAGCAGGGAAGTTGTATCAAACAGCTATGTATTAAAGGATCATGATGTTGTATCCGTACGAGGATATGGTAAATTTATTTATATCGGAACCTCCTATCAGACAAAAAAGGGGAGATATTCCGTGAAGGTACTTCTGTATACCTGATATGCTTTATCTTGAAATATATTGTTAAGGAGGATGGCATAACCAAAGTCTGATAGGATATGGTTATGCAATTTTTATATGAACGGAGCAGGAAAAACGCTGGAAATAAAAGTAGATAGCAAATTAGCTTATGAGATTCAAATTGAGGAAAGCTATCGTTTTTTACCGGAACGATTACAGTCCCTCGATATTCAGAACCGAAAATTTATGATTGCATCGGACAGTAATGTAGCGAGGCTTTATGCAGGGGAGATGGCCGATATCCTTCGTCCCATTGCAAAGTCGGTTACCGTTTACCGGTTTCCCGCCGGAGAGAAAAGCAAGAATCTGGATACCGTTAAAGAATGCTATGAGCAACTGATACGGCATGGTTTTGATCGTAAGGATATCCTGATTGCCCTGGGCGGAGGAGTGGTAGGAGACTTAACCGGTTTTGTCGCTTCCACCTATCTGAGGGGGATTCGGTTTGTTCAAGTTCCAACCTCTCTGCTGTCCATGGTCGATTCTAGTATCGGAGGAAAAACCGGAGTCGATTTTAACGATTATAAGAATATGGTAGGTGCCTTTTACCAGCCCAAACTGGTCTATATTAATCTGGCCGTTCTGCGGTCCCTGCCGTCAAACCAGTTATATTCCGGAATGAGTGAGATTATCAAACACGGGTTAATTAAAGATTATGACTACTACACTTGGATTCAAAAGCACGCGTCAGAAATTAAGGCGAAGAATTATCCCATTCTTGCAGAGATGATCGACAGAAGCTGCCGGATCAAGAAGGAAGTTGTGGAAGAGGATCCAAAGGAAAACGGCATCCGGGCATTGTTAAACTTTGGCCACACTATCGGACATTCGGTTGAGAAGCTAAAGAATTTTACCTTACTTCACGGAGAATGTGTTTCTGTCGGAATGGCTGCAGCTGCTTATCTTTCCCTACAGCGGGGATATATAACGCAGGAGCAATACGAAGATGTGCTGCGGACCCTGCAGGCATTTGAACAGCCTGTAGCGGTGCGGGGATTAAATGCGGAGGCTGTTTTGCAAGTGACCAAGCTGGATAAGAAAATGGATGCCGGACATATCAAATTCATTCTTCTTAAGGACATCGGTAAAGGAATCATTGATACAACCGTATCGGAGAAAGAAATCAGCAAAGCAATTCAATCTGTTTTATCGTAGTGGTCCGGCGGGCGCACCGGAAATTGCGTCCTATACGATAATAATCAAGAAAGGTAATGGTCATTATTATGAAGGAACGTATCAGACATTTTATTTACTTATGCATCCTGATTGGAATTGATCAGGCATCAAAATATTGGGCAAAAGCCACTTTACAGAAGGATGGCGCAATTACGCTTATTCCAAATGTATTAAAACTCCAATACCACGAAAACAGTGGTGCCGTTTGGGGAATACTACAGGGAAAGGCCGGTGCCTTAAGCATCTTCACTATTTTTATATTGGCCGCCTTATTATTCGTCTATCTGCATATTCCAAGGGATCGGAAATATACGGCATTAAAACTGGTATTTATATTTATTGCGGCCGGTGCCGTCGGTAATTTGATTGACCGGATGCGCTTTGACTATGTCGTTGATTTTATCTATTTTGAACTAATTAACTTCCCGGTATTTAATATCGCGGACAGCTATGTAACCGTAGCTTCCATTCTGATTATTATTTTAGCGATTTTCTACTATAAGGACACGGATCTGGATTTTCTGGATCAGATGTTTCGCAGGAAAAACACAAAGCAGAAAAAGCATGAAAATCCATGATAACCGGCAATAAACATCATTTTTTAACACTATAAAGGAAAGGATTCGAACTACCATGGAAGAGGATTTATTGGGATTTTCCGAAGAGGAACAGGGAATCAAATTGATTGTAGATGAGGAGTATAATGGTATTCGTATTGATAAATATCTTTCGCAGGTACAAAAGGAACTTTCCCGCAGTTATATCCAGAAATTGATTGAAGAGAGCAGAGTTTTAATGGAGGACAAGCCCGTAAAATCGAATTTAAAGGTCAAAACCGGTGCAAAGGTGATTTGTTATATGCCGAAGGAAAAAGAAGCTGAAATCATTCCGGAAGACCTTCCAATCGATATCATTTATGAAGATGATGATATTATTCTCATTAATAAGCCGAAAGGGCTCGTTGTGCACCCTGGTGCAGGACATGAAACCGGTACTTTGGCGAATGCCTTACTCTATCATTGTAAGGGAAAATTGTCCGGAATAAACGGCAATATGCGTCCGGGAATCGTGCACCGGATTGACCGGGACACCACAGGGATTCTTGTGGCCTGCAAAAACGATAAAGCCCATGCATTTATCGCAGAGCAGTTAAAGGCCCATACCATCAACCGACGCTACCAGGCAATCGTATATCAGCCATTTAAGGAAGAATGCGGAAGAGTGGAAGCTCCCATTGGCAGACATCCAAAGGAACGCAAGAAGATGGCGGTCAATTATAAAAACGGCAAATATGCTGCGACCAACTATAAGGTATTAGAAAACCTCAGCAACCGGTATGCCTATATCGAGTGCTCCCTGGAAACCGGCCGTACACACCAGATTCGCGTTCATATGGCAAGCATCCATCACCCGCTTCTCGGCGACACGGTATACGGTCCGGTCAAAGACCCCTTCCATCTTCAGGGACAAGCTTTACATGCCGGCTTACTCGGCTTTATTCATCCAACCACCAAAGAATACATGGAATTTACCGTACCGCTTCCGGATTATTTTACAAAATTATTAGTGAAATTAAGACATAAGGGGTAGCTTTTATTGAAAAGGAAAATCATTGATCTGTTAATTGAATGGAAAGATAATGTGATAAATCAGAAGGAACGCAAACCAATCCTACTGACCGGCGCAAAGGGGGTTGGAAAGACTTTTCTTGCTTATGATTTTGCAAAATCTTTTTTTGAACATATTACTTATCTTAACTTTGAGCAGGATAAAAGCTTAAGCACAAGCCTGCTCCGGTATTTTCCGTCAAAAAAGGAGGAACCCCTGCATAATAATCGCATTCTAATTCTAGATGAAATTCTTTCCTCGGCGGAGATGGTTTCGTCCATTCTGCATTTACAGGCCTCCGGTGCTTTTCCTTATATCTTGGCAATCTCCAGTTCTCCGATTCCGAAAGAGCACAGGCAGAGGTTTCAAACACTTCCCATCGATCCGATGGAATTCGATGAATTTTTAATTGCGACCGGAAATGAATGGTATATCGAAGTGATTATGAATCACTTTAATTCAGACAAAAAGATACCGGATATCGTACATAAAGAGCTTTTGACGCTCTTTCACCTATATCTGCAGATAGGCGGAATGCCTGCTGCAATTAACGAATATATCAATATGTCCTCTCTGATTAATGTTCCGGAACAGCATCAGAATCTGATTGGTTCCTACCATGATTTTATCGTAAGAGACAACCCGGAAAGCGATGCGCTGAAGATGAATCAGGTCTTTGACTGTATTCCCCTTCAGCTGTTAAAAACCAATAAAAAGTTTCAGTATAAATTAATCCGGAAAGGTACCACTCACGCAATGTATCAGGGGGCTATTCAGAAGCTGAACGAGAGATCTTATACGATCCCCTGCAGGAAAATATGCAGCGAAGAGCTTTCCGACAGCAATGCCTTCTTCTCCGGGGATTCGGCGGAGGATGCGTCAAATATGAATTTTAAGCTATACCTTGCCGATACCGGTCTGCTCTATACGAAATTGACCGAAGAAATCGGAAAGGACCGCCACGCAGCGGATGAAAAGCTCTCTACGAACCGAAAGAAAGCCTTGTTAGAAAATTATATGGCACAGGCTTTGCAGGCCAGAGGTTATCCGTTTGCCTTCTGGGAGTCTGATTCGATGGCAAAAATAGATTTTATTATTCCAAAAGAAGGCCATCTCCTTCCGATTGAGATTCACTGCAGCGATAACACCAGATCGAAGAGCATCAGCGTATTCCGTCAGAAATGTGATATTCCTTATGCAGTCAAAATTTCATCGAGAAATTTTGATTATTTCAACCAGATAAAATACATACCATACTATGCAGCTTTCTGTATTTAAAGGGAAGATTATGTTACTGTTCACACCCCAGCAA
>DOWG01000109.1:0-1988 GCA_003519685.1 Lachnospiraceae bacterium | reverse complement strand
GGTGTACATGGTGGGTGTGAACAATAGCAATATTTTCCAAATCGCTTAAAAATTATTAAGAAACAGTTGACAAATTTTCTCTATTAAGGTAGTATTAGGATATGTCCCATCAACTACCCTTGTAGTCGCTTTGACGGGAAGCTTCAATATTTATTCTACATCTGTATTATATGTCTTCCTTGCACAAGCTCTATAGCAATAATTCTCCTTGGACGAATTTTACGAACATCTTTGATTTTGTTAATTATTGCATTTATACGTAAGAAAAACATAGAATTTCATTGATGCTACAATTGTAGAATGAGTTTANNAAAAACCAGTTCACACTAAACGGCAGAATGTTGGTTAGTGTAGAAGGGGTGTAACAAATCATGGCACAGCCAGAAATACGCCTTCACGAAGGCGAACTTAATGTTATGGAATTATTGTGGTCAAATAAAGCTTTGGCTGCAAAGGATATTTCAAAAATAATTAAGGAATATATTGGTTGGGAGAAGAACACAACCTATACGGTAATAAAGCGCCTCATTGAAAAGGGTGCTGTAAAACGTGAGGAACCCGGATTTATCTGCAGAGCGGCTATTTCCAAGCGGACAGTACAAAATATTGAGACAAAAGCATTGCTGAATAAACTTTATAATGGATCTTTAAGCACATTTTTAAATGAATATTTAAAGAACCAGGAGCTGTCACGTTCCGAGATTATGGAACTGGAACGTATCGTGGGAGAAAAAAGATTTTAAAATTTACATATTCGCTTCCATTTATATATAAGAATCCAAAAGGATTTTTGCAGAAACATTTTGCAAAAATCCTTTTGGATTCTTTATTGAACATTGTTCCAGTAAGTGGTAAAATATGGTTGTATGTAACAATCATAATGCTGCTGCAAATACAATTCTGCAGCAAGAAAGGTGGTTAATGATGAAGTATTTGAAAAAGTTTCTTTCCGTACTGCTTGTCCTGGCTCTTATTCTTTTGCCGGTCACACCGGCTGCTGCCGGTTTACTGCCGGAGAATATGGATCTTAAGGGGTACACTGTAATCCTTCATACGAATGATACACATGCAAGAGCAGTTTCCAACAGTAATCAAATGGGCTTTACCGCTGTAAGCGCATTGAAAAAGTATTGCAAAGAGGCGAACGCTGAGGTTATCCTTTTGGATGCCGGCGACACCTTGCACGGACTGCCATTTGCCAATCTCGTTGAGGGAAAAAGCATTGTTGACCTTATGAATCTGGTCGGTTATGATGCCATGACTCCCGGGAATCATGATTTTAATTATGGTTCCGATACTCTGACAAAACAATCGATTGAAATGGATTTTCCTTTACTTTCTGCCAATATTACAAGGAAGAGCGATGGTTCTAATTATCTTCAGGCTCATACCATTCTGGAGCGAAATGGGAAGAAATACGGTATCTTCGGATTATCGACTCCGGAGACTGCCTATAAGACCAACCCCAAAAATGTAGAAGACATTACCTTTGGTAATCCGGTGGATGCAGCGAAAAAGGAAGTAAAAGAATTGCAGGCTCTGGGTGCTGATTTTATTATAGCACTGGCTCATCTGGGCGTGGATGAGGGAAGCGAATATACTTCGAAGCTAGTTGCCGAAACCGTAGACGGTATTGATTTAATCATTGATGGTCATAGCCATACCACCTTCGAAGAAGGCTATAAAGTAAAAGACACCTTAATCGTCAGCACCGGAGATTACATACAGCATATCGGCGTAGTTGCCATTGATCCGGAGGGCAATATCAAAGGCGCCGGTTTGATTGATCAAACTCTATTTACCCAGACCGATCCTGCGATTGATGAATATGTAGAATCCTACAATACAAAACTTGAAAAGCTCTTATCCGAAGTTGTCGGATATACCAAGGTCGAGCTGGATGGCGTCCGCGAGCATGTACGTGCCGGTGAGACCAATCTGGGTAATCTGGTAACGGATGCATTCCGTTGGAAAACCGGAGCCGATGT
>DOWG01000145.1:2738-3123 GCA_003519685.1 Lachnospiraceae bacterium | reverse complement strand
ATTTTCTCCTTGCACCAGCCGTTGCGCTCCGCGGAAAATACAGCTTCCAGCTGATATTGATATCCCGGTTTATCCTTCCGGATGGAGCAGTAGTTTTGCCCGGTAGAGCCTTCTTTCCCGATACTGATCGCACTACATTTGGAATCATGAATGATATTATGCTCAATAATCCAGCCTTTGCTCCAGTTTACGCCGAGCAGTCCCGGCTGGTCAGCCGTGGGAGGCGCCCATGGAGTTGCTGCATGGGCCATTTCAAAGCCTCTTACCGTAATATAGTTGATCCCGGTCTCTTCCGGATAGAAGCAGGATCTGCGCACATTAATTTCCACGAGCTCCTTTCTCGGATCGGCTCCCTGGAAATTTGCATAAATCGTTGTAGTATCCG
>DOWG01000145.1:0-2656 GCA_003519685.1 Lachnospiraceae bacterium | reverse complement strand
TTGTCACGAGCCAATCCCCAAACACTTCGATTTCATAAGGATTATAGCCGCCGAAAAAGGAGTTTGGCAGCACAGCCTTCCAGACATGATCCTGCACATGTTCCCAATCTTTGATATGTTCTGAGCCTTTGATGATTACTTTTTCACCCTCCGCAGCCTGGTAAACGATTCTTCTTTTATCGCTTAACCCCTTCTGTTTCGGTTTCACCCATTCCCGGTATTCGCCTTCATGGACGGTAATCGTGTCACCTGCCACAGCCACAGAAGCCGCCCTGTTAATGGTCAGAAACGGATTCGTTAACGTTCCCTGACCTTGATCTGAACCGGTTTTTGCTACATGATATTCCATAGTATGTATCCTCCTTAAATTATGAATTAACGAAAGCTTCGCAGTTAAAAATCATCGCCTCTGCTTGATAAAACCAGCGGAGCTGTTTCAGATATAAGTATCCTAAGTCATATAAAAAACCATGAACAGGAATAGGACCTTAGATATATTCAGGTTGGCTAAGACCGGCTGACGACGGCTGCTTATGTTCGATTCGAGACTCAGGTGAAAATAGAGCCTGCTTGTACGATATTTTCACTAAGCTTTGAGGCTCGAAGGAGAATATGCCAAGTCAGGAAAGGCAGCCAAATGAATATACCTAAGGTCCTATTCCTATCAAAACATTAACATGACTTAGGATACTCATATCTTTTCGTTAATCTCATTATATAAAATAACCATTGTAAGCACTATCCAAATTGTAGTATACTTTAAGACAATATTAGTGTTTTTAAGTTTACAAAGAGGCGGGGGAGAGCTATGGCTTTTTTTGAAAAGCATGGAGTGGAGGAAAAAGAATTCTTTCGGTTAACTTCGTTGAAGAATTACCATTTTCCCCTTCATTTCCATCTGGCATTCGAGATGATTTTTGTCAGCGATGGGCAGCTGTATGTGTCCGTGGATCAAAAAGAGTATCAGTTGCAGAAAAATGATCTGATTTTTATTTTTCCCAATCAGATTCATGAATTTAAGACCGTGGATTATTCGGATATTACGATTATCCTTTTTTCACCGGAATTGATCGGCGATTTTTTCATGAATTTTAAGGGGGTTATTCCGGATGATAATGTGCTGCATTTCGAGGAGAAAATTGATTTTAGTAAGCTGAGCTCCATCTACCGTCAGAAAAGCTTTCTATATGCGGTTTGTGCTGATTTGATCAACCGGACCTCCTTTACTCCGGTGAAGCAGTCACCGCAGACGAAGGTACTTTATAAAATGCTGCTCTGTGTGGAGGAAAACTATTCTTCTGATCTTACGCTAAAGGCTGTAGCGAGGCATCTGCAGTATGATTATCCTTATATCTCCAAGCTCTTTGCCCGGCAGATGAACATGACATTCACGGATTACTTAAATCATTATCGGATTTCGCAGGCATGCTACCTGTTGAAAAATTCCGAGCAGTCAATCAGCGAAGTGGCAATGAATTGTGGTTATAATAATTTAAGAACCTTTCATCGTAATTTCATTAAAATAACCGGTCAGCCGCCTAAGAAATATCGGGAATTGGATTAATCAGAAATCGGCTATCTATATAAAGAAAAAGAAAATCAGTAAATGTAAAAGAAAATCAGTAAATGTAAATTTTATTTTGATAGAGACAGGAGATAAATAACTTATGAAAAAGCTGGTAATCGGTATTTTAGCCCATGTGGATGCGGGAAAAACAACGTTAGCGGAAAGTATGCTGTACCTGACTGGCAGCATCAGAAAACTAGGCAGGGTAGATCATAAAGATGCGTTCTTGGATACTTATGAGCTGGAACGCTTGCGGGGGATTACCATTTTTTCAAAACAAGCCGTATTTTTATACGGGGACATGGATGTGACACTGCTTGATACGCCGGGACACATCGACTTTTCAGCGGAAATGGAACGGACGCTGCAGGTCCTTGATTATGCCATTCT
Source organism: Lachnospiraceae bacterium (assembly GCA_003519685.1). Lineage (GTDB taxonomy): Bacteria > Bacillota > Clostridia > Lachnospirales > Lachnospiraceae > Mobilitalea. The sequence goes on along the minus strand of DOWG01000145.1, from coordinate 699 downwards.
GGTGATCAGCGCCGGGGATGGGATTCAGGGACATACGGAAACCTTATGGAAGCTCCTGGCACGCTATAGGATACCGACCTATCTGTTTGTAAATAAGATGGATCTTCCCGGAGTGGACCATAAGGCGCTTATGGGTGAATTGAAAAGGATGGAGGAAGGCTGCGTAGATTTTAGTGATGATGATAATTCCAAGGCATTTATGGAGGAGCTGGCAATGTGCGACGAGGCATTGCTGGACCGGTATATCGATAATGGCATAGTAGAAAAGAAGGATATCATAGCATTGATTGGAGAGAGAAAAGTATTTCCCTGCTATTTCGGATCTGCTCTGAAGCTTTCTGGAGTGGAGGAATTCTTAAGTGGATTGGAGCAGTACACAAAGCGTATTTCCTATCCGGAAGATTTTGGTGCAAAGGTTTACAAAATTGCAAGAGACGACCAGGGAAACCGCCTGACCTATATGAAGATTACCGGAGGAAGCCTGAAGGTAAAAATGCCGCTGACGAACCGCAAGGAGGAGAAAGTCCAAAATTCATATCAAAAAGATGCGAATAAAAAAGCGGAAGATAAGGCGGGACTGCGAAAGGAAGGCAGCAGGAAGGAAGGCAGCAGGATGGCGGAGGACGAAACCGATCTCTGGGAAGAAAAGGTGGATCAGATTCGGATTTATTCCGGGGCCAGGTATGACACGGTGGATGA
>DOWG01000076.1 GCA_003519685.1 Lachnospiraceae bacterium | reverse complement strand
GCTATGTCACAGGCAATCTTGTTTTCAAAAGCAATCATTACCTGACCTTTCATTTCACCGGTAAATCCTATAAAGATAACCAGGGTATTATCTAAAAACACCGGATCTTTTATATAAGGTCTGCCAAGCTTTGCATCGACAAAACACATCTCTTTAAGTATTTTAGTGGATGCCATCAAGAATGGGTTAATATGTTCTACATTCACTGAAGTCATTTCATATCCTCCTATGTATCCTTCCAGAATTTTAACATAGATATGGTATTCTTTTCAAGTAAATTTACAAAATATTATCTACTTCTATGTTTTTCTACAAAATTCTGAATTCTTTCTAACGCAATCTTTAGATTGTCAATTGAGTATGCATAGGAGATTCTTAAAAAGCCTTCCCCGCATTCACCAAATGCAGTTCCCGGTACTACTGCAACTTTTTCCTCCATCAGCAGCTTGGTTGCAAATTCATCCGAAGTCATACCAAGACTCTTAATGCTTGGAAAGACGTAGAATGCACCGTAAGGTTCGAAGCATTCCAACCCCATCGACCGCAATGCCTCGACCAGATACCTTCTCCGCTTATCGTAGGCATCCCGCATCCTTTCTACGTCCTGGTCACCGTGCTTTAATGCCTCAACACCGGCATACTGGCTGGTTGTCGGCGCACACATAATGGCAAATTGATGGATTTTCAGCATTTGCTTAATAATTGCCGCCGGCCCTACTGCATAGCCCAGCCGCCACCCTGTCATCGCATAGGATTTCGAGAAACCGTTAATAACGATGGTCCTTTCCTTTAATCCGGGAAAGGATGCAATGGATACATGCTTCTGGCCGTAGGTCAGCTCGGAATAAATTTCATCCGAAATTACAAATAGATCTTTTTCTACTACAACCTCCGCTATTTCTTTCAGATCCTCATAGGTCATGATCGCACCCGTCGGATTATTCGGAAACGGCAGAATCAAAATCTTGGTTTTCTCAGTAATGGCTGACAATAGCTGCTCTTTTGTCAGCTTAAACTCATTCTCTTCTTTGAGTTCAATAACCACCGGTACACCGCCCGCAAGAATCGTACAGGGATGATAGGAGACATAGCACGGCTGTGGAATGAGCACCTCATCTCCCGGCTCCAGCATTGCCCGCAGAGCAATATCGATTGCTTCACTGCCTCCGACGGTTACCATGGTTTCACTCTCATAATGATAATCCAATGAAAACCGGCGTTTCAGGTAATTGCATATTTCTATTTTCAGTTCTTTCAAACCGGCATTCGATGTATAGAAGGTCCGCCCCTTCTCCAAGGAATAGATACCCTCTTCCCGAATATGCCATGGGGTATCAAAGTCTGGTTCACCAACACCCAGGGAAACTGCATCCTTCATTTCGCTGACGATATCGAAAAATTTACGAATTCCGGAGGGCGGTATTTCTACAATTGTTTTTGATAATGGGTTTCTCACGGGGAGATCAACATCCTTTCATCCTGGCTCTTCTGAACGAGCGGTAAACCATGTTCCTTGTACTTCTTCAATACAAAATGGGTTGCCGTGCTTAAGACTGCATCCATTGGGGCTAATTTTTCGGATACAAAAGTCGCGACTTCACGCATCGTTCTACCCGTAATAATAACGGTCAGGTCAAACCCGCCTGACATCAGATATACGGATTGTACCTCGTCAAACTTATAAATTCTTTCTGCTATTTTATCAAATCCCAGTCCACGCTGCGGTGTAACCTTAACCTCGATCAGAGCGGTTACTCTTTCGCAGCGGACCTTATCCCAATTAATCAGAGTCGGATATCCACAAATAATAGCCTCGTCTTCCATTTCCTTAATCGCGGTTGTAACCTCTTCCTCCGTTGTGCCCAGCATGACGGCTAAATCAGCTGCAGATATCTTACTGTTCTTATCAATTGTCTCCAGAATCTTATCTCTCATCCAATGATCCTCTCTTCCCTTTATAATAGAAACCATTGTTACTGTTCACACCCATTCTGTATACCATCGTTCCTCCTTTACATCACCTTATACAGTTCATCGCTTTTGGGCGGCTCTAAAAATCGTCTTTCCTCACCATTTTTTATAATCCGGTCATTTCCTTCCGTAATATGACCAATCACTGCTGCGGTGATTCCGGCTTCCTGCAAATGTTCCACCAGCTGATTCGCTCGGTCTGTAACGATAAGCATGGAGCCGCTGGAAATCAGCATGTATGGGTTTAGATCATAAAACTCACAGATCTCTACCGTCTCCTGCCTCAATGTTATTTTCTGAAGATCGACCTCCAGACCTACCTTAGAAGCGGTCCCGATCTCCCACAGGGCACCAAATACGCCGCCTTCCGTAGCATCGTGCATGGAGGTAGCTTTATGCTCCCTGGCAATCCTTGCTTCCGGCACTACGGAGATATCGTCGATCATTTTCTTAGCTCCGTCGATAAAGCCGGAATTGTATTTAGAGAGCAGTTCCTGCTCCCTGGCAGCCGCAAGGATCGCAGTTCCCTCAAGACCGGCCCATTTTGTCATAACAATATCCTGCCCCGGAACGGCTCCCGCAGTTTTAATAACCTCCGACCGTTTCATCCTGCCCACTCCGGTAACGGTTACAATAGGCTGGTTCACCGCTTTTGTTACCTCCGTATGTCCGCCCAGAATTTCAATGTTGAGCTTTTTACACTCTCCCTCGATATCCTGCATCAGGCTTTTTAAGTCCGCTTCCCCGGTTTCTTCCGGGAGGAGGATACTAAGCATGATGCCGATGACTTCCGCACCGGAGGTTGCAATATCATTAGCCGTTATATGGACCGCCAATTTACCGATATCATGAACGGTTCCTGTGATCGGGTCGGTGGACAGGATAAATGCATCCTCCTTCTCTACCGCCAGCACACTGCAGTCCTCACCGATTCCCGGTCCGACTAAGACTTCGTCCCGCCGATGTTCTATTTGATTCAGAACAGCCCTTTTAAGGGCTGTCTCTGGAACTTTTCCAATTTTCATAATGTTCTCCAAACGTTATCCTATAACCTATTCGTCCTCATAACCCTCTTTGTCCCAATCCGGGTCCCAGAAAACATCTGCTTGTAACTGTTCCTCCGGATTTGCACGGTTATTCGGCTTCTTGTCTGCCTGGTTATCGGTTTGTTCCTCAGTCTGTTTATTCTTGTCTTTTTTCTTATCGTTCTTGGGAGTATTCTCTTCTTTCGGCGCTTCCTCCGCTGCCTTAGTACCTATTGTGATATAACGCGGTGCTGCCATATAAGTGCTCTTATTCACCAGTGTCCGGCTAACCTCGGTTCCATTTTCATAAACGATCTTATATAGCTCTGCCCGATATCCGGTATGGGCGGATTGCGTTACTCTGCGATACGTCACCGGTTTCGTCGGATCCTTCGTAATTACATCCGCCGGCGGGGCAGTTTCGCNNCGCTTTTTGGTATCCCTGGTTTCCTGCCCCCAGATGTTAAATGTAATTCTTCTGCCTTGGGTATATGCCTCTATTAAAATCGGGGTATCCAGGCTGTTCATAAATTTAAAATCCTTATAGGTTCCTGCAATTGCTGCATCCCTTGAAAGATCCGTATAGCTGATTGTCATGGAGTGCGGCGCTCTTTCTACAACATTCAGCTCTGCATATAATACTGCATTATATAGGGTAGTGGTTACCTGGCATGCGCCTCCGCCGATGCTGTCGATTACCTTCCCCTCGGAATAGGCTCCGGCCGAATAATAACCATTCTCCGGCGTAAATGGAGTCAGGTATTTGTAGCTGGAAAAAACCTCCTCCGGATAGATTACCGTATTGTTAATCAATCTGGCACCATTTGCAAGATTTGCTGCTCTTCCTTCTGCAGAACTTGCATATTCGGTAGAATAAGTTCCGAGAATTGTATTAATCTTTTCTACGTCTTTTCTGGTGTATTTCGGCATATCCTCTTCCATATCTGCCTGCAGAGTGATATCCATTCGATTCCAATTGTCAAACACAATATTCTTAACTAATTCAACCGTTTTATCTACATTAACCTTACTTCCGACCTTATGATCCGTATAAACAAATTGATTGTTCTTTCTGGCTACTGTAGCATTTACCGGTTTCACATTAAATGCCGCCACTTCGGTAGCAACAAATTCCTTTAATTTAGCGTCATCCAAGTGGTAGTCTAAAGAAAAGACCTCCGATTCCTGTTCAATGTCCTTTATTTCCTTATACCTTTTAATTAAATTTCCTGATCTTCCGAGAGCATATGCCTGTTCAATGCTATCGTTTAAATCATACGTATAGCCGATTTCCTTCAATGTTGTTTTTGCTGCATTTTTTCCAACGGTAATCACCAAGTTTTTCTGCTGCAGGCCCTGAACCATATTATCAACCGCAATAGCAGCCTCTTCTTTCGTCATACCGCTGACATTGACTTCATCTATAAATACACCATTGTATATTTTGTTATCTTTCTCTTCAGCAGATGCATAGGATGCATTTTCATGTAAAACAAGGAAAATTGATAAAAGAAATATGGCAGGTATTATCAATCTTTTCTTACTCAATTCTTAATCCTCCTTATCCATTCATAATTAAGATAGACGAAACTTCTGTCTTAATGTTATCTGCTGTACTCTATTGGATTTAACCTATTGTATCATAACTAATAGATTATTCAAGCAGTACTTTCGTTTATTGACATTTTATCCAGCATTATGTATATTTATCTCAATGCACTAATTACTACCGGTAAGGTCATGGAAATAATCAAAAGTACGATGATTGCCGTTGATATTATTTTTTTTGTTTTTTTGTTATGAAAATTCATTTTGTTTCACCTCTTTTTAATATTAATAGGAATAATGCCCACTGGAAAGGTCGTGGTATCCTTGAGTATACCGATTTTGCTGCTAACCATTATTTTTGCTCTCTGGTTACGATATGAAATTATAAAATCAAACAGACAGGACAAACTGCGTAATCAATCCTTCTGGCATAAGGAGAAGCAGGCAAATTCCGTTCGCCGCCGTGATATCTCTGATCTGGATTATATCACCGTGGAACTAGATCGTCTTCCTCTGAAGGACCACGAGGACGACACCATTAATTCCTATCGCGATACCATCCTGGCGCTGTCCGGCCGGAAGATCGTGAATTTTACCGGACTTACCAATACAGAATTAAAGCTTCAATACGGAACGGCCAATATTGATCTTTTAGCCGAGTATGACAGCAATTATACGAAATTGGTAAGTATCCTGCATAAATGGGGGGAACGTTTATATAACCGCGGCAATGTATCTGATGCAACCGCCGTGTTGGAATATGCCGTATCCTGTCATACCGATGCGGTAAAAACGTACCGGCTTCTTGCCGCCATCTACAAAGAGCAGAATACACCGGATAAAATCAATCATTTAATTGCTATGATACCGGATACAAAGATGCTTCGAAAGGATACNNACTATTTACACTATAGCTTATCCTATTCTTACACCGATTACTCTCCTGGAAGACAAAAATAATCGTTATTTAAAAACATAAGTTTGAAATCAATTCTATGACATTTTCAGCAATCTAGCAAGGTTTTTTTTAATTTATTTTTTCCCTTTGCGAATTTTTGTAATAAATGCAATCTTCTCTTAGAAAGCATGCGCTGCATTTCGGATTCCTGGCCGTACAGATACTTCTCCCGAGAGCAATGATCTGAATATTATACAGGATCCATTGCTCCCTGGGCAGCAGATCCATTAAATCAAATTCAATTTTGACCGGATCCTCTTCCTTGGTAAATCCCAGCCGGTTTGATATTCTTTTCACGTGGGTATCCACAACAATGCTGGGCTCCTTATAAATGTTTCCCCGAATCACATTCGCTGTTTTTCTTCCCACACCAGCAAGGCTGGTAAGCTCTTCCAACTTCTTCGGAACCTCTCCGTTAAATTCTGTTATCAGACGTTTTGCACAGGCAATAATGTTCTTGGCCTTATTTTTATAAAATCCCGTTGAATGAATATCCTGCTCCAATTCTTCCAGATCCGCATTCGCAAAATCTTCTAAGCTTGTATATTTTCGGAACAAGTCCTTTGTCACCATATTCACCCGCTCATCCGTACATTGCGCACTTAATATGGTTGCAATCAACAGCTGCCAGGCATTTTCGTGATGAAGATAGACGTGCATCTGGGTTCCGTATTCCCGGTTTAAGGCATCCAGAATACGATTTATCCTCTCCCGTTCCTTCTTTGATACTCTTTTTGCCACTCTTTACACCTCATTTCCATGCGGCATTCTGCTATTTTCCCGCGGCGATAATCATTTTAGCCGCCTTACTCAGTGGATCCCTCTGACTATAATCAAAGGCTATCCATACCTCCTTGCGGATCGGTTGGCCCATCCGGCATGCGGTTATCACATCATAGGTAAATTGCTCCACATGCGCATTTCTCCGGTCGATACCAAGCCTATCCATAACCTCCCGCATGGTGCTATAATCGAGAGCTTTATGGGCAAAGCCCGGTCTGCTCTTTATATTCTCCCGCAGGTACAGATCCAGTAATAAGATTTCCTCAAAAGCCCCGGTATACTTCTCCGATTCCCTTTGATCTATTAATTTTAACACAACCTCTTTATAAAAATCCAGAAGTAATTCATACCTTTTTAATCGGGTATGGGCTATCCGGTTCAAACCATTCCGTTCATAATACTGGCTGAGTTCATAATATAAGCTTGACGGACGCGGAAAGAAATGCTCTAAAAATTCCATCGAATACCTAAATTGTCCGCTGTTGTAATAAACCTCTACCATCTCACAGATTCCTTTTAATTTCAAGACCTCCCCATAGGACAGCCGGTCCGTCATCAGCACCTCATAAGGCGCTCTGTCCTGATATACGATCTGATGATTGCTGCTGTCCTCCTCCATAAAGGAACCCTTTAAAACCTTTAGAAACCCTAATTGAAACTGATCGGGGCGGAGTGCATAGACATCATCGAAGGATTTTAAAAAGGACGCATAGTCCTCTAAAGGCAGTCCGGCAATCAGATCCAGGTGCTGGTGGATATTATGTCCCTCATGAATCCGCATAACATTCCGGCAAAGCTTGCTATAATCCGTCTTTCTGTGGATTGTGGCTATCGTTTCCGGATTGGTCGATTGCACTCCGATTTCAAACTGGACCTGACCCGGCCGAAGGGTTTTCAAGAATTCGATTTCCTCATCCTCCAGGAGATCTCCAGAAATCTCAAAATGAAAGTTTGTAATCCCATTATCATGCTCTTTGATAAACTGCCAGATTCCCATGGCATGCTTTTTATTGCAATTGAATGTCCGGTCCACAAACTTTACCTGTGCCACCTTATAATCCAGAAATATTTTAAGCTCCTGCTTTACCAGGTTAAGGCTGCGCAACCGCACCTTCTTATCGATAGAGGAAAGGCAATAGCTGCAGGAGAACGGGCAGCCTCTGCTGCTTTCATAATAGATGATCTTATTGCGGAACCGCTCCATATCTTCATAGGGAAACGGAACTGAATCAAGGGGAATCGGCATTCTTGCCGGTGTTGTTATAATAGCCTCCCCCTCTATTTGGGCCCTCCTTTTGTAGGCAATTCCTTTAATCTGATCCAACGTGCCTTTCTGATCCACATAGTATTCCATCAGTTCAAGAAAGGTCTGTTCTCCTTCTCCGACAATGACCCCATCCAGCGCTTTTATTGACCGAAGGCATTCCCCGGCATTGTAGGATACCTCCGGACCGCCAAACCAGATCTTCGCTTCTGGCTGTACTTTTCTTAATTCCGTAACCACCTGGGTAATCATCTCTATGTTCCAGATATAGCAGGAAAATGCAACGACATCGGCCTGCTCCTGATAGATTCCCTTTAGAATTTCATCCGGTAAATGATTGATCGTGTACTCTGCTATTTTGATGTTTTCCTTATATTTTGCAGCATACTTACCGAGATAATATACCGCCAGATTAGAATGGATATATTTTGCATTCACAGCAACAAGTAAAACTTTCATATTTTCCCTCTTTTCTGCGCTGTTTTTTGCGAGGACTATTCCCTCTTTTCTCATTACATTCTGCCGCCAGCGGCGGCATTTCAAAAGCTCGAAAGAACATAATGGAGTTTCTTCCCTATTCTAACACAAAAGACACCTCCAATGCTATTCCTTTTAATATGTTCTTCGCATAGCACGGAATAAAAAGGAGAATAATATCACCAATCCTGATAGGAGTGTCAATATATAGAAGGTCCTATTCATGTTTAAGGTTTTTATATGACTTATGACACTCCTATCAACCTTTGAATCAAACCAATAATGTGTGATTGCCTGACTAGACAGACACAATATATTGTGTTATAGTGTAATTCGTCTAATATTACGTTTGGGAGAAAAGAGGAGAAATATGTTATCATTTGAAAAAATTAATGCAGATAACATGATGCAGACAGCACAATTTTATAATTATAAAATTAGCCGGACCAGTGATTATACGGTTGGCGGTATCTATATGTGGCGTGATTTTTATGATACAAGTTTTGCTATTTATGAGGATATGATTTTATATAAAGTTAAATTTTTAGACCGGACCTCTTTTACGTATCCCATCGGCAGCGGTTCCTTTGCAAAGGCTATGGAGGCATTAAAAGAATATTGTAAAAGCAATGATCTGCCTCTTTGGTTTTGCACGGTTCCGGAGGAAGTAATCCCGATCCTCATCAATGAGTTCCACGGAACAATTCCGGGAACCCCACCAAGAGATTGGGCAGATTATTTATATCGCGCGGAAGACTTAGCCCAGATGGCCGGTAGAAGATACAGCGGACAGCGCAATCATATTAATAAGTTTCTTCGGCTTTATCCGAATTATCAATATCATGAAATAACCCCGGATAACGTAGACAGGGTAATTGATTTCTTAAAGGATTATCAGATTAAATTCGGTAAGGAGGCCTCTCTTGCACAAAAAGAATTTAAAGGAGCATTGGAAATCATGCCCCTGCTTGACAAGTTTAAACTGCCCGGCGGCTTTATTGAAGTGGACGGCGAAATCATCGCCATGTCCGTCGGTGAAATAATTAAAGACACACTATATTGTCACATAGAAAAGGCAAACCGTAATTATGAAGGCGCCTACCAGATGATTGTAAGAGAATTTGCAAG
>DOWG01000108.1:8653-10938 GCA_003519685.1 Lachnospiraceae bacterium | reverse complement strand
TATGCATCCGGATTGCTATACTCATAGTTACTGGATAGGAATAGAGTCATAACTACAATGAGTAGGAGAATGATATAGAATCCATATCCTTTCATCTGTTTTCTCACTAAACAACCTCCTTTACTAATCGAAACCTATCTATTTTAAATTTTATAACCACTTTTATACATTTTATACCGCCGCGGTCTATTCGACCACACCTACATAAGGTAAATTTCTGTATAATTGATTATAATCCAAACCATATCCCACAACAAATTTATCGGGTATTTCAAAACCGACATATTTTACATCCACCTCAGTCTCCCTGCGATCCGGCTTATCCAGCAGGGTGCAGATATTCAGGCTCGCCGGAGCCCTGCTGCTGAGTAAATCCTTCAGATACGCAAGCGTTCTGCCAGAATCAATGATATCTTCCACGATCAATACGTCTTTGCCCTGGATGGATTCATCCAGATCTTTTAGAATTCTAACTCTTCCCGAGCTGACGGTTTCACTGCCATAGCTTGAAACGGACATGAAATCAAAGATAACCGGAACGGTAATTCTCTTCGCCAGGTCACAACTAAAAACGACGCTTCCCTTTAAAATGCATATAAGGTGCAGCTGTTTTCCCGCATAATCTTTACTAATCTGCTCTGCAAGCTCTTTAATTCTTTGGGTCACTTTCTCTTCTGGAATTAATACATTTACATTACCTGTCATTTAAAAATCCTCCGTATCGATCAATTTCATCAATAGTATAGTTCTTGTTGTTTCATCAACTTTATACTTTTCGCTCATCCGATCCCCATCCCCCGGGATCCACATGATATGACTGCCATCCGCAACCAGCGGCCTATTGTCCCGCTCCTTGCGCGGTATCTTCTGATCAATAAAATAATCCTTTAGCTTCTTTCTTCCACCGGAAGGGTTGATCTGGATATAATCTCCTTCTTTCCGGTACCTTATTACAACAGCATTCTCTATTTTATCATAATCAAACCACTTCATACAACTACTTTTCGGAATAGGTTGTTTTTTTTCATATTTTTTAATATTTACCTCTAAAAACCTATGAAGCTCCGGCAAATAATATCTCCCCGGGATCTCTACCGCAACGGGATCCCTCTGCCCCTGATCAAGCGCTCCGGGCAATCCACCGTCTCCGCCCGGATAGAATTTAATCCTTTTATATTCCCGGACCGCAAGCACCCCATAGGGTAAATTCATCTGCTTACCAACCTGTTTGGTTAACAGCGATAATGCCTGCTCCACATGCTTCGCCTCGAGATTTTTTAAATTTCCTGCAAGCTCCTCCATTATTCTGCGGACAATGCCCTTTTGAATAACGATATCCTCCTGCTTAAGCTTATTCGCATCAATCCCTATGCTTTTATCTTCCATTCTTTCTGCCAAAGCCTCATACCGGCGCTCCACCTGAGCATTGATATAGTTTTCAATCTCCTTTAATTGCAGGGCGGTTTGTGCGATATGCGGTACAGCATTTGGATTGATTTCTTTCACGGCATAGGATAAAATATGATTTCGTATCTTATTTCTACTGTATGCATCCGTAAGATTGGTCGTATCCGTTTGGTAAGAGATCTTTTCCCTGTGAAGGTAATCCTCGATCTCCTTCCTCTCCAGACAAAGCAAAGGCCGTATAACAGTAATCTCTCCGGGTGCCGGATTCCGCTTTATGACAGGCTGTATACCGGAAAGTCCGCGTATACCGGTTCCGCGAAAAAGATGAAAGAGTACGGTCTCAGCAATATCATTTTTATTATGCGCGATTGCAATTTTATTACACTGTCTGTCTTTGCATACCTGAAAAAAAGTTTGATATCGCACCTTTCTTCCGGCTTCCTCTTCGGAAAGCCCCTCCTCCAAAGCAATCTGCGGAACATTCACCGTAAACTTGAGAAACTCAAGCTTTTGTTTTTTACAAAGCTCCTCCACATATTGCTCGTCATTTCTGGCCTCTTCCCCGCGAATCCCATGATTTATATGCACAACAACCACAGGGATATTCTTATCCCTGCAAATTTCTGACAGCATATACAAAAGGCAGACGGAATCTGCGCCTCCGGACACACCTAAGACAATTCGGTCTCCCTTTTCTATCATTCTATTCTGTTTGATAAATTTCTTTACCTTACGCAGCATTTATCTTTATCCTATCTAAAATGGCGATCCTTGTCTAAAATATTAATACGCTAATAGTATTCTAACCCTTTTAATTTTATATTTCAATAAAAAATGAAAGGTTCTGCCGATTCCCTGTTACTATTCACACCCACCAT
>DOWG01000108.1:0-8588 GCA_003519685.1 Lachnospiraceae bacterium | reverse complement strand
TCATAGGATAGACTTTGCCCAGGGTGTGAACAGTAACTGCCGATTCCCTTATTTCGCCCAGATTCCTGCCGCAATAATTGTCATGTCATCCCGGGGGACATAATTGCTATTTTGCAAAGTGCTATCGAGAATACGGTTCGCAATTTCCTGCGGATTACTGCTCTTAATTTCCATAAGCATTTTCTCCATATACCCCTCCTTATCCTCTTCAGGAATGGAATCAAGCACACCATCGGTAACCATAATAACAATGTCCCCTTCATACAGCTTCTTTGCCACCGTATCATAATCTACACTGCCGAACATTCCGATCGGAAGGGTGGTCGAGCTTATGGTCTCAACCCAATTCTCCCGTTTAATAAAAGTTGAGGCCGCGCCAATTTTAATAAATTCACACATACCGGTAAAGAGATTTAGAATGCTCATATCAATGGTGGAAAAGGTCTGCTTTTCCGATTTTAGTACCAGGCTGGAGTTAATCAGTTTAATCGCCATCTCCGCTTTAAATCCCGCTTCAATCATTTGCTCCAAAAGCGACATAACCGTTTCACTTTCATCCCCGGCCTCCTTACCCGTCCCCATACCATCGGCTAAAGCAACCATCATTTCCCCTGTTTCCAGCTTAAGGATAGAAAAATTATCACCCGAAACATTCTCCTTCATCGCCCTTGCCACACCGGTAAGTACTTTAAATTTGGTATCTTCCACAAATATATAATTTTCATAATTTTTAGAAATGACAGACTTTGAAGCATCCGAAACACGCATACGGTGTCCCAGGGCTTCTCCCAGTGCGGCTGCGGCCTCTCTTGCCATGATCACCCTTCCCCCTCTGCTGGCTGCTCTCAGATAAACCTCCTTCCTTTTGTCTCCGCGCTCAAAAATTGTGATATTCTTCACCAGAATATGCTCCGCCTTTAACCTTCGGATCACCTTTTCTTCCGTCATTCGGGATGCCTGTTCGGCTGTGTATATGTCACTGGTGATATCCTGGATTACCGTAGAAACCTCTTTCAACTGTTCCGCAATCACCTCCCTGCTTTCCGCAACCCGGTTCTGCCAGATCTGATTCAGCTTTGCTATCTCAAAGCTGCGGTTGGTTTCCGAGACAAATTCATCCACTGCAATGCAGTCACTTAAAAACTTCGCAGGAATATCCTCCTTCTGTATAAAGCCATTCCTCTCTGCCGCTTCAAAAAGGGTGCAGGCCGCCTGGTAGGTATCTTCCAAATTATTCTCCCAGCAATTCGTACAATTACTGCAGTTTTTACATAACTTCTCGGAGACATCCTCAAACATACGATTGATTTCCTTCTGCTTTAGCTTGATCTGCTTCTCCGTAATCGTATCCAGGGTTTTTGAAAGCTTGAGAAAAGAATCCGAGAAGACCTTCATTCTTGTTTTTGCTATCTTTTTTAAATTGTCAGCTGCCAGGATCTCCTGCTTTCCTATTCCGTCGACCGCATCCACCCGGTAAATAAGGTTTCTTGGAAGCAGCAGGAACACCACTACCGCTGAGGAAAGTGCGCCGATCTCATTAATGGATAGCTCCATAGCCGGATTTATCAGACCCATGATGGCGGCCGTGGCCAGATAAACGGCGGCGACCGGAAATCTTCCCATCTCGCGGAATACTGCCGGCAGAATACCCATCATGGTAAATAGCCCAATATCGGATACCGGGCCTCCCCGGAGGCTTAACGCGAGACCGCAGACCGCACCGGTTATGGCGCCCTGCCCCACACCGTATTTATAAGTGAAAAATAGAACAATAAAATAGACAAACGTTTCCACCGGTGCCACATAGTTCACCGGCAGCTCGGGAAATGCATAAATCATTACGGCAACGAGTACTGCCATACTAATCATCTGCTCATTATTCATCTTATAGCCCTTGGATGATTGCATGATAAATTCTATCCCGTATTGAAATAATCCGGCAGAAACAACCGCAATTACCATTTCTAAAATAGTCAGCAGAAAATAGTGACTGACCGGACCGCCTGCGGTGATCTCCATTAAGGAATAGAGGCCCAGCGCGGCCGAAGGGATTGCATACATAACGATCTGCGGAATTTTCCTTTTTTTAATCATTGGGATTTCCAGAATGACTAACGTTGTAATCATCGTCAGAAGATATTTTAGCGCCCGGGTGATTGGCATCGCCGTCATTATTCCTATGGTTATCGCCAAGAAGGCCATTTTACCTCCCGTATTTGCTATCAATGCCGCTGTAAAATATCCGATGGCAAGAGGATTCATATTATAAAATGCAGCTCTTGCCACAAACATTCCAATTACATGAATTAATAATGTCCTTTTCTTGCTGTCTTTCATCTTTGCTCCGCTCCTTTATATTTCCGTTCTTACTTCTCGTCGTGCTGTAATTATAGGCAGAGCAATTTAAAATCTTTGTCAAAAGAAATACCTGTTTTCAAAAAATTTTTTGACAAGAATTCCATTGAAAAGATGATTCCATCGAATAGAGGCGCTTCACTCACGTTAAGAGAATAAAAAAAGCCGCCTGAAAAAAGCTCTCAGGCGGTAAAGAATTGTCCATTTTTTTCTTACAAAAAAACCTCCGCTTAAGAAAGTGGAGGTTTTTATTTATGATAAATAGCGAAGGAGGGATTTGAACCCCCGACACCGCGGGTATGAACCGCGTGCTCTCGCCAACTGAGCTACTTCGCCGGACAACGAAACTCATTATATCTGCTTTTTTTGCAATTGTCAATGCTTTTTATACAAATAAAACAATTTTTTACGTATCTTTTTACGTTGTTGTTCACTCTTCTTCCTGCTTGAGGATGATCTCGTCTTTATACACTAATCCAAGCTTTTCCCTTGCCACATCTTCAATATATCGTTTGGTATGAACATAAGCTTCCAGATTCTTGATTTCTTCGGTCCGTTCCTTTTCTTCCGCAATCTGTGCATCAAGCTCTTCGATCTTCTGCTTTGCCTGAACGCTCCGCTTCTCCAGATCGATCTTTCGAAATGCAACAATTCCAAATAGGATTAAAACAACGAATGCAATAATCCCGATGCCTGTCCCTTTTTTATGGCTTCTTCTCAACTTTCCCATCTCCCCTAAAAAAATTCTAGAGTTTCTCAAGATTTACCCTTTTCTTAATTTGTGCAGAATCTTGCTTTATATTCCTTTTCTGCTTCTCCTGTCTGTTCTGTCCGGCTTTCCCTGCAGCTTTCTTTTTCTTTTTTAATGCTTTTTTACTTCTGCGCTTTTTTTTCTTCGCATTATGTTTTTGTTTTCTGTTATTTAATTTTATTCTAACCGATTTATTGCATTTTTTCAATCGTCGAAACAGGAAATTTACCATTCGCTTTCCAATTGATGTCAGGAAGTGTAACAGCTGCTTTATCTTTTTTATAATAAATCGAAACGGACGTAATAGCGCACGGATTATTTTTGTAATGAAAGACACAAGAAAGTCACTTAATATGTAATGATACAGCACCATTCCTATTGCCATTCCCATCACAGAAAAGCCGCGGATCACCCCATTGTTTTCCCGATAGATCATGGAGAATATGAATAAGCCGGCTATCATCCAGAAGATGAGATCCTCTATTGCCAGAAAGAAACCGTTATGTCGGATTATCCTTCTTATGATTCTGAAACCATCATATGCAAGCAGGACGATGGCTCCCCAGAGAATCGAGATGAGAAAAAATTGAAGCTCCATTGTAATTGCATGATTCATACCGGCCTCCTACTTAAACAGCCTGCCAAATAATGATTCCCCTGACTTGCCGTAATTTGCCGAATCGGAATAGGTCAGACTGTCAATCCTTCCGTCAATATCAACCTCACCTTTTTCCAATGTCAGCCGGCTAACATGAAGATCATTTCCTCTTATCATCAATACCCCCTGCTCGGTTTGCAGGAGAACCTCTCCCGCGTCAAAAGACAGGACATCGTTTACGCCGGTGATCATCGCTGTCTTCCTTGCATTAATATTGAGCTTGTGACCCTTTAAATTCTGTTGTTTTTCATCCATAGAAAAAGCCTCCTCATATAATATACCTGAAAGAAATATCCAAATAGCCAAGATATGTCTTTTTAAATATATGAGAAGACTTTCTGCTTCATGACGATTTTAAAGATACTTATACAGTTCCTTGGCTTCCTCCTTCTTCGTGGTTTCCGTCACATCAAGGACCTCCACCTTAACCGATTTGCTGCCAAAACCGATTTCAATGACATCGCCGGCCTTCACATTAGCCGAGGCCTTGGCCGGTTTTCCGTTAATGGTTACTCTTCCCGCATCACAGGCTTCGTTTGCAACGGTTCTTCTTTTTATCAGTCTCGATACTTTTAAATACTTATCTAATCTCATAACAACCCTTCTTATTCTAACCATAAAAAAAGACTGTTTTAAAAACCCTACACCCCAACGAGATCCGGAATTTAAAACAGCCCTTTTATACTATCTCACTATGCGTTGATAACGTCCTTTAAAGCTTTTCCTGCTTTGAACTTAGGTGCTTTAGAAGCAGCAATTTGAATTGTCTCCTTGGTTAAAGGATTTCTACCTGTTCTAGCTGGTCTGTCAGCAACTTCAAATGTGCCAAAACCAACTAATTGTACTTTATCACCTTTTACTAACTGCTCGGTTACTACATCGATGAAAGCCTTTAATGCCTTCTCTGAGTCTTTCTTTGAAAATTCTGTCTTCTCTGCAATTGCTGCAACTAATTCTGCTTTGTTCATGGATATGCTCCTCCTCTAAAGTATTTGTTTTATTATTTTAAATAATCCAGCGATTATTTCGCTTCCCGCTATAACTCATTTACCAGCGGAAATTAATTCGCATAGCCTTTGGCCTTTGCACTCAGCAAGGCAAAAACATCTACGAATCTATTTATAAACTTATTAGCGCCGTTTGTCAAGGAATATTCTGCATTTACCTGTGAAGACTGGGACGATTTTATCATAGAAAACACAACTTTATTAGATTTTCTTCAAAACAGTATCTTTTCCCCACCTTTTGCCGGGCCCTAATGCGGATGCAAAGAGTTTGCCTTGGCAATTTCCGGTGCGCCCACCGGGCACACTACGATAAAAAAACTGCCAGGAATAACATGGCAGTTTTACTCTAGCGGTTATGTTTCATTGCTCCATTTGTCTTCCTAAAAAGGAGGCAGCCGTGTTAGCCAGTTTAATCTCCGTATCACCGAATTTGATTTTAGCATCTTTCGTTAGAATTATTACGGCACCAATTGCATCACCTTCACTGATGATGGGTGCAATGACCTGGTAAGTATATTCGCTGTCATCATCATTCACAATATTGATAAAGTTTTTGTCTTCCTTTGCAGCAGCAACATTTTCTCTCTCGTTGATTACCTCCTCCAGGTCACGGCTGATACTCTTCGTGATCAAATCCTTTTTGGAAGCTCCCGCTACTGCAATAAATTGGTCTTTATCAGTAATTGCAACGATATGCCCGGTTGTCTGGTTAAGAGATTCGGCATATTGCTTTGCAAATTGCCCCAACTCGCCAATCGGTGAGTATTTTTTTAAGATGATTTCGCCTTCACGATCCGTAAATATCTCCAGAGGATCCCCTTCACGTATTCTTAATGTGCGTCTGATTTCTTTTGGTACCACAACTCGACCTAAGTCATCTATTCTCCTTACAATACCAGTTGCCTTCATACAAAATCTCCTCCATTTTACGTTATTTGTTAGACTTTCATAAAGATTACAATAGAATGATATGAGGTTTTTCCATACCAGTTACTCATAATAGTTGAATTNNCAATTCAACTTGTCTTATCTAATCATATTGTTTGTAAAATGGGAAAGTTTATACATTTAGTTGACTTATTTTTTTACTTCATAACAAATATTCTTTTATTCCTCACGCCTTAATATATTAAACGCATTAAAAACATCTAAAATACCATATCCCCAGTCTCTGTTCGGATAAACCAAATTCGCACTTCTTCTGGCTCCCCGGATTAAAAATTTCTTAATTTCTATCGTATTTAAGCCCGGCAGATTTCCCCGGACGGATCCCCATTCCAAAAGCATCGCTGCAATGCCGGTTGTATGTGCCGCTGCCACTCCGGTACCGGTATAATTGATAAATTCCTTATGGTTGTTCGGAGCGAGGTAGCCCACACCCGGCGCTGCCAAATCCGGCTTATACATATTATTTCTGGTATATCCCCTGCTTGCGCCTGCATATAGGTTTCCTCCGATCGGATTATAGGCGGTTGCGGTAATCGGAACATCGGCCGCTCCCGGAGCAAGTAATGTCGTATAGATATCCGGCTGTGCAAAATAGGTGTTCCGCGATATCATATTGCCCATTGGAAGCCAGGAATGAAAGCCCCCGGTCAGATCCGTCTGACTGTATACATTAAACCTCCATGTCCCCGGTGCGGCATTACGAAAGCGCAGGAGAATCAGCTGGTCCCCCGTTTCCGCCTCCACCGTCTGATAATAGATATAGATAATAGTCTCCTCGAAGATAAAGGAAATAATTCTGTTCAATGTCAGACTTGCCGCAATACGGGGGATAAATTCACCGCTGGGAGATAATATGTCGATCGAATAAATGCCCGGCATATCTCCCCATATCTCCATAGAGAAACCCTTATCCTCCTCACCCACAATTAATTCCATCGTATTGAAGCCTATCTTGGGATCAATCGTCCCGCGGTAATGTCTGCCCAAATTTCCTTCATTTCCTGCTGCCGTCACGAAGGCTATATTCGGAAAGTCCCCCAGAACGTTCAGCATAACTGCTAAGGGTGCCCGTCCTTCATGTGCCCCCTGGGAAGAACCCAGGCCGATACAGATCACCATCGGTCTGCCAAGCTCTTTCGATAGCTGAAAGCAGTATTGGACACCCCACATGATCGTATCCTCCTGGTAGCACAGAACATCCTCCGGAATGGAAAAGAAATTTTTAAGGTTTTGCTTTGCCGGCCGGAGCTTTACCACAACCAGCCCCGCATCCGGAGCAACCCCATAGAAGCCTTCGGTCGGAACTTCATTTCCTGCCGCAACTGCTGCCATCATGGTACCATGCCCATTATCATCCGTACTTGGCACCACCTCCAGGGGATGTTCGGATGCCAAGGCCCGGTTGATCTCCTCGGAACGATATTCCGTACCAAAACCAGTATTGAGCGGATACCGGTCAGCACTCTGGATCGTCTGATCCCAAATTGCACGGATTTTTGTTGTACCATCCGGGAGAATAAACACGGGATTTGTATAATCTATGCCAGTATCAATGATTGCAACCAGTGTTCCCGTCCCCCTAAGATTCAGGACCGGAATCCTCCGAAGCTCCGGAATCCCGGACGCCTGGACGCTCGCCTCGCTTAATAAACCGAACACATTTGGTATCGCAGTGTATCCGAAAGTCCCTACGCGGCTAATGTCTAATTGTTTCACCGGTAAATGTACGACAGCGAACATACTATTCATAACCTGAACCGTAGCTCCGGGGAACGCCTCCAGATATTGCGGATTATTTCTATAATCCAAAATAAGCTCTATATAGTCTTCACTTATGATATGGTTTCTTTCCTCCCCCGTCATTTTCTTCTCCTTTACGAATAAAATAATAGCCGGAATCTATACAATGATATTAATTCGCAGGCTGTCAAAAACATTAAAAATATCTAATATTCCATATCCCCATTCCGGATTCGGATAAGTGATCGCGGCATCTCTTCTTGCCCCTCTTAACAATAATTTTTTTATTTCCGTTGTACTTAATCCAGGGATATTCTCTCTTACAAATCCCCACTCCAGGACCATTGCGGCAACCCCTGTCAGATGTGCGGCTGCGACACTGGTCCCGGTAAAAGCCGCAAAGCCTTTGTTTAAGGTCGGACCGACCACGTTGACTCCCGGTGCCGCAATATCCGGTTTGACCATATTCAGCCTGGTATATCCCCTGCTGGCATTGATATAAAGACTGTCGTCCGCATCATTATATGCGGTAACCGTGATCGGAAATTCTGCATTGCCGAGGGAAAGAATCGTAGTATTGGGATTCGACCGGATAAAATAGGTATCATTGGATGTAAATCCGGACATAGGCAGCCATATATGAAATCCCATATTCAAATCCTCACGTTCATATACATTGAAGCGCCAAATTCCCGGGGTCGGATTGGAGAAGCGCATGAGTATCAATTGATCGCCGCTCTGTGATTCCACCATTTGAATATCGATTACTATGGTCGTCCGTTCAAATACAAAAGATATTTCTCTATTTTCATTAAGCGTAGCGGATATCCTTGGAATATATTCCCCTGTCGGAGACTGGATATCGATGGAAAAAATGCTCGGAGACTGCCCCCATAACGACATACTGAAGCCGCTTTCATTCTCCGCTATATTTAATTCCACCGTATTGTACCCGATTGCCCGATCGACCAAACCAAAAAAATGTCTTCTTGCGTTTCCCT
This sequence comes from Lachnospiraceae bacterium, assembly GCA_003519685.1. GTDB lineage: Bacteria > Bacillota > Clostridia > Lachnospirales > Lachnospiraceae > Mobilitalea. Next base: position 128 of record DOWG01000108.1, on the reverse strand, counting down.
CATTTCCTGCCGCAACGACAACTGCAATCCCAGGTGCTGTGGAAATTAAGGATAAATAATTGCTCAACAGCCCACGTCCGTCATGAGCACCCTGGGAAGTCCCCAGTGCGATACAGATTGCCATCGGC
>DOWG01000212.1 GCA_003519685.1 Lachnospiraceae bacterium | reverse complement strand
CGTAGCCAGAGGCTATCACTTTCTCAATTTCTTTATATAGAAGCAATGCCTTCTGATTGCGATTACTTCCTCGAATCTGCCTCTTCTTACGGTATATGGGGAGGATAATTCCGATCATACCGGACCCCATAGCTCCCGCAAGCACGATAATCAGGAAATGCAGATTGCTTCGTTTCCTATCGTTTTCTTTCTCGCGGCTTTCCTTCCCCCATCCGTTCCCCTGCTCCGGTGATGCGGTCGGTTTCGCCGCATTGTCCGAAGCCGCATCTTCCTGCCTCTCCGATGCCGCTGTCGGTGCTGGTTCCGGTACCGCATCGGAAGCCGCCGGTTTCTCATATTGTTTTATATTATCCCCGATCAGTGCCATATCTTCTACTACCGCTTCCGTATTCAGCGCCGATCCGGGGGTAAATTCCACCGGTATCCAGCCGCAGCCGTCCATATAGACTTCTACCCATGCATGCGCATTATAATCCCTTACCGATAATGCAAGCTGCCTTACTCCATAGGAATAGTCCACTGTATTCGAATAGTCGGTGACCAGCTGATCCTCCAGGTAATCGCTTTGGTATATTTCTTCCCTGCCTACGGCGTACCCCTCCACATATCTGGCCGGAACACCCATAATACGCAGCATCAGCGTAGCTGCGGAAGCATAATGGGCGCAGTATCCTACCTGATTCTCATAAACAAAGTATTCTACAAAATCCTTATCCTTTGGGAGCTTCCCCGGGGAAAGGGAATATTGCGTATGATTGTTTAAGTAATTTTTAATATAGGCAATCTTCTCCGGTATACTCTCTATATTCTCATCTATATTTTCCGGGGAGAAATCCTGCTTTAACCGGTCTATCCCAGTCTCCGGCAGCTGTGTATACACATCATGGACATATTCCCGGTACAACCTCTCATACGTGCTAAGGGCATCCAGTTTTTTAGGCAGTTTCGCGCCAAGCATCCCGGATGGCTCATTTCCAATATCAAACTTATAATAGTAATCCAGCTCATAACAGTCTCTCCTAACCAAAGGAACTGCATACAAATCCTGTTCATATTCAATTGATTCCAGGGTTTCATATTTGGTAAAGTAGGGTACATACAGATAGTTTTTATTCGCATCTTCATATTCTACCTTGATTTTACCCTTGTAAAATTGATATGCTGTGCCAAGGCTACCCGTCAAATTCTCCATTTGGTCCAGAAGCATGCTCACCTGATTCACCGGTGAAAATTCCCTGAGCGGCATTTTCTCCTGTAAAGCATGATACTTATTTTTCATGTCCTTATTGCTTTTGTCCCAGCTGTTACCGGTATATACACTACCCACAAATCCTTTTAAGTAAATTCCCTCATGGACAGAAGGAAGCGGTGCTGTTATGCGAAGATGCTCCGTATTCGTATAGCTCACCCGGTCGACTCTGCCTAAGCGTCCGCCACTTAGTCCTCCCGGTGCAATCTTTTCATTTCTCAAATTCAGATTGCCAAACGAACCGGTAACATCGTTCAGAGAAAAATCCAAAAGAAATGACTGTATTTTTGCCTTTGCCGTTTTTACCTCGTCAATTGCTTCATAGTGCTCCGGTGTTACAACCAGCTTCATTAGGAAGAACACCATAAGACTGATTCCGCAAAGCGTGATAGCCACTTTCATCCCGACCCTGTCGTAAAAGTCCGTCCTGTTTTTCCTAATATGATCCACACTATGAATTTTTGACAGGAAAATAAGCTCCAGCAAGGTGATAATCAGATAAAATTCTGCCGGTATAATGCCGATTGCAAAGCTTGCAACCACCGGAAGGATAAGAACGATAAATGCGATATTACATAATCTTCTTCGTACAAATGCAGCGGAGTTTAAAGCCGTAACAGGAATTATCAGTAATATTAAGAATAAAGTGATGTCTGCTTCCGCCGTAGAGCGATCCGCAACAAAAAACGGTATCTGCAATTCGTAATAAATATTGATTTTCTGAATTACCAGATTCTCAAGAATATAAAAAGCATTCTGCAATTTGGGCAATCGGCTAAAGAAGTATGCTATATAGAAAAGAACTGAGAAAAAAGCTTTTACTAATCCATAGGACGGAAACAGAAAAAAGAAGTAAAACAGGATGCTAAAGAAAATGATAGCAATGTTTATTCTAAGATAAGATGCCGGAATCGAAAAACTTTCCATAAGAATCGCAGCAAAACACCAGCATCCAAAAATAACCGCCAGCAGTTGAATTCCTCTGAGATAAATCGGAATGCCGGATGCATTGTCTTCCCCACTGTATATCTTCGTATCCACTACGATACCATCCTGTTTTTCCCGGCCCATTACTACCTCTTTCCTGCACACATTTTTTGCACAACTTTCTAACTTAACTGTAGCCTTTGTATGTCTGACTGCAAATTATTCACATTAATCAGGGATAATCCCATTCCTAATTCAGCAATTCCTTTTTCATATGCTTTCGAATATTCCCATTCCTTTGCATCCTCTTCAATATCCTGTATATAAATAATATTCCGTTTATTTGCCATCAGCATAGCCAGCGCATCTATTTTCACCGCCGATATTGCTCCTGTAACATAGAAAATATCCGTATATTGCTCCATGGGGTAGCATGCAAGATAGGTCGATAGTGTGCCTGAACCCTCCGTACCCGTGCTTTCGGATATCTCCAATAACCCGTCAATAGCCCCAAAAAGGTCCTTCTCTGTTATAATCCGGCTTCTCCTGCAGATTCCCTGATTTGAATCATACCACGAAAAGTAATGATACTGCTTTTGGGACAGGAAAGAATAAGATAGGGACAGAGCGCTCTCTAACAAGGCATCGGTTAACGCAAGACGTTCCTTTCCCTTCGGAATGTCCAAATCCAGACAGATCAGCACCGAACAATTAAGAGGATCGCTGAACTCCTTGAT
>DOWG01000194.1:4086-6125 GCA_003519685.1 Lachnospiraceae bacterium | reverse complement strand
AACATTTTAAGTATATTGTTGCATTACTAAATTTGTAAAAAGCGCTGCATTGCATTGCAGCGCTTTTATCTGTAAATAATAGGATTATTATGGATACTGTTTATCCCTTAACACTGCCAAGAGCTACCCCCTGAACGATACTCTTCGACACGAATAGGTAAACAACTACTACCGGAAAAATAGAAATAGCGATCATCATATATACCTGGCCAAGATCGAACTTTAAAAAATCCGCACTTCGCAGTTGCGCGATCAGAATCGGCAGGGTCTTTTTATCCTTTTTATCCAGGATCAGGCTCGGAATAAAATAGTTATTCCAGGAACTTGTGAATGCAAAGATTGCTTGCACTGCAATTGCCGGTTTCATAATTGGCAGCACAATGGTATTGAACGCCCTGAATTCATGAGATCCGTCAATTCTTGCCGCCTCCACTATTTCAATCGGGAGAGCGCTATCCATATACTGCTTCATAAAGAAGAATACGACGGGTGCCGCAATGGAAGGTACAATCAGAGGAACAAAGCTGTTCATCAGCTTCATCTTCCTCATTAATTCAACAAATCCAAGCGCGGAAACCTGCGTCGGCACCATCATGATCATTAGGATAAAAGTAAATATCACTTTCTTTCCTCTAAAATCGTAGGCATGAATTGCATATGCCGTCAGGGAAGAAAAGTACGTAGTGAGAACCGCGCTTCCCATAGCAACGATAAAACTATTTAAGATACCTCTGAGCACAGGAAGATTTGGATTATGCATCAGATTCTCAAAGTTTTTGGCAAAGCTGCTCCCCGGCAGCATAGTGAAGCCCTTCTGGATATCCACATGATTTCTGGTACAATTAATTAGTAATATGTAAAAGGGGAGCAGACAGATTATAGTCAGGAAAATCAATATCACATAACTAACAACACGTCGAATATGTAATCCGGCCCCTCCGCTTTGTTCTTTCTCTGTCATGTTATCCTCTCCTTAATTTTCTTTTTTGGTGAACTTAAAATAGATCAATAGACTTAAAGCGGCGGTACAGATAAATAGGATTACGGACAGGGCGCCTGCCATTCCATAATTCTTGCTGTATAAATGCTTATTCAAATACATAATCAACGTCATGGACGAATTATTCGGTGAGCCGTCACCATTGGTAAGAATCTGCGGCACATCAAACATCTGAATTCCGCCGATTAGAGATGTAATAATCACATAAATAAAGATAGGCCGAAGAAGCGGCATCGTGATTAAGCGGAATATCTGAAAGGATTTTGCACCATCCACTTCCGCCGCTTCAAACAAGGTTGTATCAATTCCCATCATTCCCGCCATCAGCAGAATGGTTGTATTTCCAAACCACATCAGAAAATTCATAAGAGCAATTAGCCCTCTCGTGCCGCCGACACTGGATAAAAATCGAAAAGGCTCTTTCAAAATCCCAAGACGAATTAAAATATCATTGACCGGTCCGATATCCGAGAATATAGCGAAAAACAGCATGGAAAATGCAGCCGCCATGATCAGATTCGGCATATAAATAATGGTTTTAAAAAACCGTTTCCCCTTTAGCCCTAATCTAAGGTCCGTAAACCACGCAGCCAGCAATAAAGATATGCAGATCTGCGGGATGAAGCCCATAAGCCACATAATAAGGGTATTCTGCGTATATTTCAGCAGGCTTGCATTAGCAAATAGTGCTTTAAAATTATTAAGGCCAACAAAGTTTGGGCCAACCTTCGTAAGGCCGGACATATAGTTTTCAAAAAAACTGTTGTAGAACGTAGAAACCAATGGTATTAATGAAAATACCGTATATACCACAAAGAATGGTATCAAAAATATATATCCCCATTTGGTGTACTTCACACAGCTTGTTTTCTTCTTTCTCATAATTTCTCCCATTTCTGCGCTGCCTTTTGCGCTTTTCCTCCCGCCTAGGTAGCAATTAGTTTCCTATTCCATATTACTGAATTCAATATTCAGGGGTTGTTGCAAACTTTTGAATACCGCAAGAGGATCTGTGGCCTTCCCGTAATGCAGCAGCCCC